>JBKPDN010000028.1:0-6052 GCA_046727875.1 Actinomycetota bacterium
TCCGGGCTCGCGCTCGTGATCCTGGCTCGTCATGTGCCGAACGTGCGCCGCCTGTTCCGGGGCGAAGAGCCGGGGCTCGGCCAGGATCCGCCGGGCGGTAGCGTCTCGCAGTGATGACGGTGCGCAAGGCGGTGATCCCGGCAGCCGGCCTGGGCACGCGCTTCCTCCCGGCGAGCAAGAGCATCCCGAAGGAGATGCTCCCGCTCGTCGACCGCCCGACGATCGAGTACGTGGTGGAAGAAGCCGTCCGCGCCGGGATCCGCGACGTCCTCGTCGTGAGCGGCCGCGGCAAAGGACCGATCGAGGATCACTTCGATCGCGACCCCGAGCTGGAAGCTGCCCTCGAGCAGAAGGGGAAGCACGAGCTGCTGAAGCAGGTGCAGGCGCTCGCGGATCTCGCCGACCTCCACTTCGTGCGCCAGCACGAGGCCCTCGGGCTCGGCCACGCGGTTTCGATGGCGCGCCATCACGTCGGGGACGAGTCCTTCGCAGTGCTGCTCGGCGATGACGTGATGATCGACGACTCCGCCCTGCTGCGCAGCATGATCGAGATCCACGACCGCGAGCAGGCGTCGGTGATCGCGCTGCTCGAGGTCCAGGGCGACGAGATCTCCTCGTACGGGTCGGCCGAGGTCGAGTCGATCGACACCGATGTGTTCCGTTTGAAGTCGGTCGTCGAGAAGCCGAAACTCGAGGACGCACCTTCCAACCTGGCCGTGATCGGCCGCTACGTGTTCCGGCCCGGCATCTTCGACGCCCTTGATCGCATCGAGCCCGGGGCCGGCGGTGAGCTCCAGCTCACCGACGCGATCGGCGTGCTGTTGCGGGAGGACAAGTTGCTGGGGCGGCGCTTCACGCACGGCCGCTACGACGCCGGCATGAAGGTCGACTACCTCCGGGCGAACCTCGAGCTGGCGCTCGACCGGCCGGACCTCGCCGACGACGTCGAGGCGATGATCGCCGAGGTCGTACGCCGCCGCGGACTCGTCTGAGACTCCCGTGATACCGCTCGCCGATGTCCAGGCCGAGATCCTCGGTTCGGTCACTCCGCTCGCGCCGAAGACCGTCCCGGTGCGCGACGCGCTGGGCCTCGTCACCGCGCGTGAGGTGGTCGCCGCCGAGGCTGTCCCGCCGTTCGCGAACACGGCGATGGACGGGTACGCAGTGCGCGCCGCCGACACCGCCGGCGCCGGTCCCGACGCGCCGGCGCGGCTCGCCGTCGTCGGAGAGCTGCCGGCGGGCCAGGCGCCGACGGAGGCGGTCGGCGACGGCGAGGCGATCCGGATCATGACCGGCGCGCCGATCCCGGACGGCGCCGACGCGATCGTCATGGTCGAGCACACCGAGCGCGACGGCGACGCCGTGCGCGTCGTGCACGCCGCGGAGCGGGGGGACCACGTGCGCGCCGCCGGCGGCGATCTCGCGCCGGGCGACCTCGTCTTCCCGGCTGGCACCGCCCTCGGCCCCGCGCATCTTGGCGTGCTCGTGAGCCTGGGTCTCGACGACGTGGACGTCGTGCCGCGTGCGCGCGTCGGCGTTCTCTCGACCGGTGACGAGCTCGTGGAGCGCGGACCGCTGCAACCCGGACAGATTCGCGACTCGAACCGACCGATGCTCCGTGCGCTCGCGGTGGAAGCCGGTGCCGACGCCGCCGATCTCGGCTCCGCGCGCGACGACGAGGCGATCATCACGCGGACGCTGGACGACGCGCTCGCGTCGTGCGACGCCGTTCTCAGCAGCGGGGGTGTGTCGGTCGGCGACTACGACTACGTGAAGGCCGCCCTCGATCGACTCGGACGGATGGATTCGTGGCAGGTCGCGATCAAGCCCGCGAAGCCCCTGGCGTTCGGCGTGATCGGCGGGACACCCGTGTTCGGCTTGCCCGGTAATCCGGTGTCGTCGCTGGTGAGCTTCGAGCTGTTCGCCCGCCCCGCGCTGCTCCGGATGATGGGCCATGCGCAGCTGTTCCGCCCCGAGGTGCTCGCCGTCGCGGAGCACGCGCTGGCCCGCAAGCCCGACGGCAAGCTGCACCTCGACCGGGTTCGGGTTCGCGGCGAGCGTGGGCGGTACGTCGCCGCTCGCACCGGTGGGCAAGCCAGCAACGTGTTGTCGGCCACCGCCGCCGCCAACGGCCTCGCGCTCCTGCCCGACGGCGACGGCGTCCCGGAGGGCGACGAGGTCACCGTGATGCGCCTGGATTGGCCGGCGGGGGACGGTCCGAGCCCGGCGTAGCCTGGTGGTATGGCAGGCACGGCGGTCCCGCTGATCGACCCGTTCGACCGGCGCGTCAAGGACCTGCGCATCTCGATCACGGACCGCTGCAACTTCCGGTGCACATACTGCATGCCGGCCGAGGGCATGAAGTGGCTGCCCCGGGAAGAGCTGCTGACGTACGAGGAGCAGGCGCGCATCGCCCGGGTGTGCGTCGAGCGGTTCGGGTTCGAAGCCATTCGCATCACCGGGGGCGAGCCCACGCTGCGCGCCCACCTGCCCCGGCTGATCGCCATGCTCGCCCCCCTCGACGTGGATCTCGCCCTCACCAGCAACGGCGTGAAGCTGCCCGAGATGGCGCACGACCTCGCCGCCGCCGGGTTGCGCCGGATCAACGTCTCGCTCGACTCGCTCCGTCCCGACACGTTCAGGGCACTCACGCGTCGCGACGATCTCGACCGCGTCCTCGCCGGCATCGACGCCGCCCTCGACGCCGGGCTCGATCCGGTCAAGGTGAACTGTGTGGTGATCCGGGGCGTCAACGACGACGAGATCGTCGACCTCGCTGCGTACGGGCGCGCGAAGGGCGTCGGCCTCCGGTTCATCGAGTTCATGCCGCTCGACGCCGAAGGCGCGTGGACGATGGACCAGGTCGTGCCGGCCCGGGAGATCCTCGACCGTGTCGCTGCCGCGTTCCCGCTCGAGCCGGAGGCCGCAGCCCCGACCACGCCCGAGGGCACCGAGCCCGCCACCCGCTACCGGTACCGCGACGGCCGCGGCGACGTCGGTGTGATCCCGAGCGTCACCGAGCCGTTCTGCGACCACTGCGACCGCGTGCGGGTCACCGCGGAGGGCTCGTTCCGCACGTGCCTGTTCGCGCTCGAGGAGTTCGACCTGCGCGCCATCCTTCGCGGCGCGCCCGAGAGTGAGGTCGACGACCGGCTTGCGGCCGAGATCGAGCGGGCGGTCGCCACGAAGTGGGCGGGGCATCGCATCGGCCAGGTCAACTTCGTCCGTCCGGCGCGCTCGATGAGCCAGATCGGCGGCTGACCCGCCCGTCGGGGCGGGCCCTGGCGCCCGCCCCTACACTTGGCCCGGACGGCGGCTCTGCCGACCGTCGCCGCAGGGGCCCGAGCTTGCGCGGGCGACCAAAGGAGAGCCGTGTCGGCGTCCGAGTTCACGCACCTCGACCCGCTCGGGCGGGCGCGGATGGTCGACGTCACGGCCAAAGAAGCGACACATCGCCGAGCCGTGGCGCGCTGTCGGGTGCACATGGAAGCCGACACGACCTCGAAGATCGCCGCCGGGGCCATCTCCAAGGGTGACGTGCTCGCGGTGGCGCGGGTGGCCGGCATCCAGGCCGCCAAGCAGACACCGAACCTGCTGCCGCTGTGCCATCCGCTGCTGGTCGGCTCGGTGTTCGTGAACTTCCGCATCGAGGACAGCCACGTGGAGGTCGAGGCGCAGGTCGACACGGTCGACCGCACCGGCGTCGAGATGGAAGCGCTCACCGCGTGCGCGGTCGCCGCGCTCACGATCTACGACATGTGCAAGTCGAACGACCGTACGATGACAATCGGCGAGCTCGCGCTGTGGGAGAAGACCGGCGGCCGCTCGGGCACGTTCCGGCGGCCCCCCGCCCTCGACGACGACGAATTCGGCATCTGAGGGGATTTGCCCCGATCTGACCCGGTCTGACCAGGGCAAACAGGAGGCCTTGACCGTACGGGGGGCGGGTCCGTTAGGGTACCCAGAACCAGGCGGTTGATTTCGGGTGAAGGTCCACCCTTTGCCCGTCGTGCGTTGTTAGCGTCGATGGCACCCGGAAGCTGGCGGAGAAACCCTTGGCAATCCCGGTCTTACTGATCCTTGCTGTGTTGTGGGCGGCCGTTCTCGTGCCGCCTGTGCTGCGATCCCGGAACGAGGGCCGACGCGGCGGCGTCGGCAGCTTCACGTCGCGCCTCGGCGCGCTCACCAGCCGGCACTCCTCCCCGCGGTCCATGGGAACGGCGCGCGGCCGGCCGCTGCGGGCGGTCCCGCCCGTCGCCGGCTCGAGCCGGCCTCAGGGCGCCGCCGGACGCCCGGGGAGCGCGGCCCGACCCACCCCGAGCGCCTCCACCGGGGTCCGGAACGCCGCCGCCATGACGCCGGCCCAGAAGCGCCGCCGCGATGTGCTGATCATCCTCGTCGGGCTCGCGGTCGTCACCCTGGGCCTCGCGGTGCTGGTCAACCCGATGCTCTGGCTCGCCCACCTGCTCGCCGATGCGGTGGTCGGCATCTACGTGTACCTGCTCGTGCAGCTGAAACGGCACGGCTCTCTCGGGCTCGCCTCGACCGGGTCCGACCCGTGGTCAGCCCCCGTGGCGCCACCGCGACCGGTGGCGCTCGCCCACCCCCGTGCGCCGGCTCGTCCTGAGCTTGCGCCGCTTCCCGACGCTGCCCCGCTGCGCCGCACTGCCGCGAGGTAGCGCCGAATCGCGGCGTTCTCGTGACGGCCGACCGGTCCGACGAGCTCTCGGCGGCCGGTGAGGGTGCCCGCAAGGTCCTTGAGGAGAAGCACCTCGCCCGCGAGATCACGCTCAACGCGTCTCGGCGCGCCATCCGCGCCTGCGCGTCGGCGATCCGGGCCGTCCATCGACGCGAGTTCCTGGCCGCCCGGGAGCTGATCGCGGAAGCGGCCGCGTTCCTCGCCGAAGCCGATGCTGCGCTCGACGGCCACGAGGACGTGCGGTACGGCGGCAGCCTGCACGACGCCAAGAAGGAGTTCGCCGAAGCGAACCTCACGCTGGCGTTCGTCGCCGGTCAGCCGATACCGGGCGCCGACGAGCTCCGGGTCGAGACGCCGGCGTACCTGAACGGCCTCGCCGAGGCGGCCAGCGAGCTGCGTCGCCAGACACTCGACTGCCTGCGCCGGGGCGAGCTCGACGAGGCGGAGCGTCTGCTCGCCGTGATGGACGAGGTATACACGGTGCTGGTGTCCATCGACTACCCCGAGGCTCTCACCGGCGGGCTGCGACGCGCGAGCGACGCGCTGCGCGGAGTGCTGGAGCGCACCCGCGGCGACGTGACCAACGCACTAGTGCTGGCGCGGATGCAGGACACGATCCAAGGCGAGACGCCGCGCACGGACAGGTAACCTGGCTGGTTCCCGGGGGGTGTAGCTCAGCCTGGTAGAGCGCTACGTTCGCAACGTAGAAGTCGTGGGTTCAAGTCCCATCACCTCCACGCTCATTTGCGCTGGTCATGCGACTGCCGCGGACCGAGTCCGGCTCCCTGAGAGGCGCTTTCGCTCGACGCGTGCCACAAGCGTGCCGCAACCCGCCCGCCGGAGTGGCGGAGAACCGTTGTACGACACGGCAGTCGTACTCCCGACCCTGTCGTCCGAGTCCGACATCCGCGCTCATTGACGTCATCTCCCAGGGACGACGGTGCTCTTCACCTGGGTGCCGCCTCCCGAAGTCGGGGGTCGCCGCGACGCTAGATTTCTCCGACCGGAGGGGAGCGCGACGGAGGGGTCATGAGGCGTTGGGGGGCTGTGTTGGCCGTGTGGTCGTCCGTGGCGATCGGTGTCGTGGTCACTACACCGGGCGCGTCGGTGGCGAGCGATGCGGCGTCGGCGAGCGATGGGGCAGGCGTCTGCCAGACGACAGCCTATGTACCGTCTGGCGGTGAGGACCGCGTATCGACGATCGACGTCCCGACGAGGATCAAGGACCCAAACGACATCCTCTTCCCGGGAACGGGCAATTTTGCCAGCGCCGTCGCGATCACACCCGACGGTAAGACCGCGTTCGTCGTGCTCGCCGGCCTCAACGCGGTCGCAACCATCGACGTGGCCACC
>JBKPDN010000029.1:0-1430 GCA_046727875.1 Actinomycetota bacterium
CACGAACAAGGGCGGCGACACGCGCGTCGTGGAGTACTCGATGCGCGGGAACGCCGTCGACGTCGGATCGCGGCGCGAGCTCCTCGCGGTGCCGCAGCCGCAGCCGAACCACAACGGCGGGCAGCTCGGCTTCGGTCCCGACGGCATGCTGTACATCGGCCTCGGGGATGGCGGCGGCGCCGGCGACCAGGGCAACGGCCACGCCGAGGGCGGGAACGGGCAGTCGCTCGACACGGTGCTGGGCAAGATCCTGCGCATCGACCCCACGCCGTCGGGCGGCCGGCAGTACACGATCCCGTCCGACAACCCGTTCGCCGACGGCGCCGGGCGGCCGGAGATCTGGGCCTACGGGCTGCGGAACCCGTGGCGGTTCACGTGGGACCGGAAGACCGGTGACCTGTGGATCGCCGACGTGGGCCAGAACCAGTGGGAGGAGGTCGACTTCGTCGCCGGCGGTCGGGGTGCGCGCCTGAACTTCGGCTGGAACCGGCTCGAGGGGACGCACCAGTTCTCGGGTGCCGCACCCGCGCGCGCCGTCGCACCGATCTATGAGTATTCGCACGCTGGCGGCGGGTGCTCCGTGTCGGGGGGCTACGTGTACCGCGGCACGAAGATTCCCGCGCTCGAAGGCGCGTACGTGTTCAGCGACTACTGCGACAGCACGCTGCGCGCGCTCACGCAGCAGGGCGGGAAGCTGGCCGGCAAGCGTGATCTCGGCGTGAAGGCGAGCCAGGTCACCACCTTCGGCCAGGACCAGGACGGTGAGCTGTACGTGCTCTCGCAGGGCAACGGGCTGGAGCGCCTCGACCCCGCCTGATGCGTTCGCTATTCGACGCGGTTGAGGATCGCGCTCGCCAACCGGCGCGTGATCCCGCCGGGCATGGCGCTGGAGAACACCGCGCCGGCTTGGTTGAGCGGGCCGGGGATGCACGCGGCGCGCCCGTGCTCGTAGGAGCGCAACGCGGCCGCGACCACGGCTTGCGCCGACTGCCACATGAAGCCCGGCACCGCGCTCGAGTCGAGTCCGGCGCGTTCCTGGAACTCGGTGCGCGTAAATCCGGGGCACAGCACCATGACCTTCACTCCGGTTCCGCGCAGCTCTTCGTGCAGGGCGTGGCTGAAGCTCGTGACGAACGCCTTGGTACCCCCGTACGTAGCGTTGAGCGGTGTGGGCTGGTAACCCGCCAGCGACGACACGTTGATGACCCCGCCCCGGCCGCGCTCGACCATGCCCGGGAGCGCGGCGTGCGACAGCTGCATAACTGCCAGGACGTTGAGCCTGACCTCCCGCGCTTCGGGCTCGCGCGGAAGGTCGGCGAACTTGCCGTATGTGCCGAACCCGGCGTTGTTCACGAGCAGGTCGACCGCGGGATCTGCCGACTCGAGCCGCGCCTCGACGACGGCGGTGCCCTTCTTCGACGAGAGGTCGG
>JBKPDN010000030.1:0-3777 GCA_046727875.1 Actinomycetota bacterium
AAGTGCCAGTTCACGCGCGACGAGCTCGAGCAGATCAGGCTCACGCTCCCCACTGGTCACGAGACGTTCGGGCCGCGCACGACGGGAGACCAGCGCGCCTACCTGAGACACCACCGGGTCACCGCCTGACGGACCCGCCGGCTCAGGAGCGCCGGCGGCGACGGCCGATCAGCCCTGGCGCCGGAACGCCGCGATCTTGCGGCGGCGCGAGCAGGCGAGGGCGAGCCACGCCGCGGCCGCCGCCTCCTTCTGGTCGCGCTGCCACGGCGGGCCGAGCGCCCGCCCGAGCCCGGTCAGCTGCGCGCGCAGCGACTCATCGCTCGTGCCGATCTGGCCCGCGGCCTCCTCGAAGAGGTCCTGTTGCACGAAGCGCGTCACGGGGATGTTCCGGAGGTCGCTGGCCTCGGCCAGCGCTTCCCGGAACAGCTGGCCCTCGGCCGTGTGGACGAGCGGGTGCGATGCGAGGATCTCGGACAAGTCGTCCGGCAGTCGCCGCGACGCGGCGGCAACCGCGGTGCCGACGACTTCGTACCCGGTGGCTTGGAGCTCGGTGACGGTTCGCTCCAGCTGCCACTCGGCCGCGGTGCGGGCCGCCAGCTCGACCTGCCGCACGAGCCGCTTCGCCGCGGCGACGTCGAGATCTCGTGCCTCATGGAAGACGGCGCGGGGCAGATCCGGGTCGCTGAGCTCGAACCGGCTCCGAGCCAGCACGACCGGTGCCCGGACGTCACCGCCGAGGGCGACCATCGCCGCCCACCCCGTGTGTTCGCGGAAGCCGACGCCGGCGCGCTTCATGCGGTCGGTAGCGTACGCAGCCCCGCTGCTCCCAGTCACAGGCGGTTTCCTTCCCTGGTCAGAGGGGGTCGCGCGAGCGACGCCTGGACTCGGCGCGGGGCGCGTTCCGTAGACTGCGCCGAACACGTCAGGGCGGGCGGAGGTCTTGACCCGGTGGCGCGAGCCTTGAGAGTTGCCGTCGGTGCCGATCGCGAAGGGCTCTCGACTGCCCAACGCGCCATCGTCCTTCTGACGTTTCTCCTGGTCGTCGCCGCGCTTGTCCTGATCGCGCTCCAGGGGCTCGGCGGCACCGGCGGGAGTGACGCCGCGCACCGGAGCCGCGCGACAACACGACCGTCGCCCAAAACGACGCCGCTCCCAACGACCGGGCCCGCGTCGAGTATCCCGGCGGGAGATTCGACCGGCGCCACACCGACGGGCGCCGGCGCAGGCTCGACCCCCGCGCCGTCCGGAGGGGCCGCGTCGCCGGCGCAGGCCACGCCGGACGGCTCCGACGGCACCGCCGCGCAAGTGGCTGTCCCCACTCCTCCTGCTCCTGCTGCCGCTCCCGCTCCCGCTCCTGCTCCTGCTCCTGCTCCTGCTCCTGAAGCCACCCCGCCGGCCGCCGCCGCTCCCGCCGACCCGTCTACGCCGACGGACCCGTCCACGCCGACCGCCGTCTGGTACGTGACCTTCCACGGCGGCGACCCGAGCGACGAGCACAACGTCGACAACGTCCTCGCGTACGACAGCACGGGCACGCCGTTCCCGACGCCCGTGCTCACTCCGGGAACCAGCGGGCAGCCGCTTGACCTGCGCGAGCTGCGCGGCATGGCGTTCGGCAGCGACGGCACGTTCTACGTCGTCAACTCCTCCAAGGAGGACAGCAAGGTCCTCGCGTTCGGCAGCGACGTGGGTCCGGACGGGACGCGCTCCCTGGTCGGAGAGTTCTCGCACGGGTATCCGCCCAACGGGGAGAACCCGGGGGTCCAGCATCCCTACGGCCTCGCGTTCGACGGGAGCGGCAACGTGCTCGTGACCAGTCAGGACAGCCAGGTCGTGACCCGCCTCAACGGCCCCGCCGCGCCACCCGGCTCGCCGGGCACCCCGACCGCAACCGCGTCGAACTGGTGCCACACCAGCCAGTGCGGCTTCTATCCCGGGACGTTCGTGCCCGGCACCGACGCGCCGGGCGAGCCACCGCCCCCGCCGTCCACCGTCGGCTCGGGCAGCGGCGGCCTCAAGGCACCCAGCAGCGTCGTCTACGTGAGCGGGAACAACACCGTGTACGTCGCCGACAGCACCGACGCATCGGTCAAGGCGTACGACGGCGCGACCGGCGCGTTCAAGGGCAAGGTCATCAAGGCGTCGGACGGGTTGGCGCAGCCAATGGGCCTGCTGGTCCACAACGGCATCCTGTACGTGAGCGACGAAGGCAAGGATCAGGTGCTCGCCCTCGACCTCATCACCCCCGACGCGCCCATCCGGGTGGTCGTCAAGGCGCACGAGGGAAGCGCCAAACTCGATCACCCGTCCGGGCTCGCGTTCGGCCGCGACGGCGCGCTCTTCGTCGCCAGCAGGAAAGGCAAGCAGGTCGAGCGCTACGAGCTCAGCGGTGACGGCGTCGAGATCACCAAGGCGAAGATCTTCCTCGACCGCCTGCCGGACGAGCCCGAGCAGATCGTCGGCGTCCCCGGCTGACCGCTCCCTACACTCCGTCGCCGTGTTCCGACTTCCCTTCACGCGGCACCGGCGCGTCTTCCAACCCGCGCGTCCGGGGCTGGGGGAGCGCGTCTCCGAGGCCGTCGACCGCGCCCGACCGGGGCGCCGCGATTCGAAGGTGCTCGCGAGCCGCCGCGACTGGCGCCTGTGGTTCGCGCTGCCGGCCGCGCTCGTCGTCGGCGGCGCGATCGTGGTGGCCGTCGTCGCGGTGCGAAGCTCGTCCGGTTCGGAGTCGTCGTCGGCGCAACCCCGCGCCGCGCCGACCGCACCGCCGGCGCCCTCGACGGCTCCGGCGCCGACGACGGCGCCCCTCGGCACCGCACCTCCCGTGGTGTCGAAGGTCCCGACGACCGACCCGGTCGTGTTCTTCACGATCGACGACGGTCTCGTGCGCGACCCGAAGGTCGTCGACTTCCTCCGGAAGCACAAGATCCCGGTGACGCTCTTCCTCATCCCGGAGCCGGCGAAGCAGGGCGAGGCGTACTTCAAGGGGATCCAGAAACTGGGCGCGACGATCCAGGACCACACCGAGAACCACCGGACCCTCACGGGCCTGGGCGCCGGCGCCCAGCAGCGGGAGATCTGCGCGCCGGTCGGCGAGTTCCAGGGGCGCTTCGGCCAGCGGCCGTGGCTGTTCCGACCGCCCAACGGCAACTACAACGCGACGACCAAGGGCGCTGTGCGGGTGTGCGGCCTGCGCGACATCGTCCTCTGGCAGGGCACCATGAACGACGGGCGCCTCGACCTCCAGCACCCGGGTGGGCTCCAGGCCGGCGACATCATCCTCATGCACTTCCGGACCGACCTCCTCCAGAACCTCCAGGTCGCGCTGGACGCGGCCCACGCCGCCGGGCTCAAGCCGGCCCCTCTCGAGCAGTACCTCCCGGACCGCTGAGCCCGGGTCGCTCCGAGCCAAGACGCCCGGTCCCGCCCGGAATCGGGAATCTTCCTGCCCTCGGTAATCTTGTAATCGGCATGGCGACCGACCAGA
Source organism: Actinomycetota bacterium (assembly GCA_046727875.1). Lineage (GTDB taxonomy): Bacteria > Actinomycetota > Acidimicrobiia > IMCC26256 > JACDBD01 > JALZAA01. The sequence goes on from JBKPDN010000030.1 coordinate 3,488, forward strand.
TCGACCTCACTCGTACCCCTTCCAATGCCGAGGCGCTCGACGCCTACTCGACCGTCGTCACGTCGGTGGCCGAGCGGCTCCTGCCCTCCGTCGTCCAGCTCCGTGTCGGGAGCGGGCGGCGGGCCGGCGCCGGCTCGGGCGTGGTGATCACGCCCGACGGCTTCGTGCTCACCTCGGCTCACGTCCTGGGCAAGAACACGTCCGGGATCGCGATCCTCAGCGACGGCCGCGAGCTGCCCTTCGACGTGTCCGGGACCGACGGACTGTCCGACCTCGGCCTGGTTCGCGTC
>JBKPDN010000031.1:0-3242 GCA_046727875.1 Actinomycetota bacterium
CGGAGTCTGCAGATACGAGTACGCCAACGCAGCCGCGACGACGATCAACACCGTCAGGGCGATGACGCCCTTGCGGCGGCGCAAAACACCGAGGTAGTCGCGCAGCTCGAGCTCGCGCGACTCCGGTTCCGGAGCCACGAACAGGCATGCTACCCAGCGCGGCCCCGCCGCGGCCTACAGCGCGGCAGCTCCCGCCGATGGCCTGGCAACCGAAGGCAAGCATGGGTGAACACCGCGGCGGGATCGGACTCACCCTGCCCCGAGCACGAGGTGGCCGAGGGTGACAGGACAGCGACGAAGAGGGCCTGACCGTGCTGGTCATTGGCGCCCTTGTGGCGATCGGTGTGGTGTCCTGCCAGCCACGAAGCCGCTGCCGACCTCCACGTAGCCAGCGGATGAGGGGCGCGATCCGGCCGCCGTGGTCAGTGCAGCACCGTGTTCCAGGTCCGCGCCCACCGGGCGTTGCGGCGGCTCAGCACTGGGCGATCTGCCGCAGTGCGCGGACACCGAGGTGATTCAGTAGAGCGACCTACTCTTTCGTCGCCAAGCGAACATCGCCGCGCCGGCGAGTATCCACAGAAGCGCGCCGAGGATCACCGCTGCGGTACCGCGCCGCGAGCGGTGGACGTTCGAATGCGAGATTCGACCACGAACCGACGGTAGGTCCGAGGCTGGAACCACGAAGTAGATGATCGCGATTACGAACAAGACAGCGCCTGCGGCGGCGAGAATGAACGTGATCCACTGGAGTTGACGGCGCGACACGGTCGTATTCTTGCCGGTTTCCATTGCAAACACCACAATCCCGCCTGATGCATCCGGCTAGGTAAAGGACGGGGAGTGCAGGCGCTCGTAACCGGAGGGGCCGGGTTCATCGGCTCCAACCTCGTCGACGCACTTGTGGACCAGGGGCACGTAGTACACGTGCTCGACGACCTCGTCACCGGGTCTCGAGACAACGTGAACCCTGCCGCCGAACTGATCGTGTCCACCGCCGCTGACAAGGATGCCGTCCGCGCTGCCGTCGAGGGGTGCGACACCGTCTTCCATGTCGGCGCGCTTCGCGCCGTGGAACGCTCGGTCGGTGATCCCCTCGCTACCGATCTCGCGAACGTGCACGGCACGCTGACCGTCCTGCACGCCGCGCACGAAGCCGGCGTGCGCCGAGTCGTGAGCGCATCGTCGAGCAGCGTCTACGGCGGTGCGAAGCAGGCACCAACCCCCGAGACCGCGCCTCTGGTGCCGCGTTCGCCGTACGCCGTGTCGAAGATGGCCGGCGAGCACTACTGCAGGGTGTATACCGAGCTCTACGGCCTCGAGACCGTGTCGTTGCGTTACTTCAACGTGTACGGACCACGGCAGCGGCCCGACTCGCCGTACGCGGCGGTGATCCCCTTGTTCATTGACGCGTTGCGCAAGGGTGAGCCGCCGATCGTGCACGCCGACGGCCGTCAGAGCCGGGACTTCACGTACATCTCCGACACGGTGGCGGCGACGATCGCCGCGGCCCATGCGCCGGCCGAGCGGTGCTCGGGACATGCGTACAACGTGGCCCCCGGTGAGACCCATGACCTGCTCGAGCTGCTCGAGATCCTCGGACGGCTGCTGGGCGTCGAGCCGCGGCCCGAACACACGGGCGAGCGCGCAGGCGACGTGCGCCGAACCTGGGCCGACCCCGCCGCGGCGCGCCGCGATCTCGGGTTCTCGTGCCACGTCAGCTTCGAGGAGGGCCTGCGCCGCACGGTCGACTGGTTCGCCGGGGGCTGAGCTACTCCCCCGCCGCGTTTGTGCTCTCGCGGTGGCGGCGCTCCAGGTCGGACCAGATCTCGTCGATCTTGCGCTCGAGCTCGGCATGGTCGCCGCCGTTGTCGAGGACGTACGTGGCGAGCTTGCGGCGCTCCTCGTCGGCGGCCTGCGCGGCCATGCGCGCTTCGGCGTCAGCCCGGTCCACTCCCCTGGCCTCGAGCCGCGCCAGTCGAACCTCGCGTGGCGCCTCGACCACGATCACGGTCTGATAGGGCCGCTTCCTGGCCTGGGGTGACTCGACGAGCAGCGGCACGTCGAGGACGACGATGGCGTCGCTCGGCGACGCGGCCACGCGGCGCGAGAACTCGTCGTTGATCGCGGGATGCGTGATCGCCTCGAGGTCGCGCCGCGACGCGTCGTCGGCGAACGCGACCTTCGCCACCGCGGCACGGTCGAGCCGGCCGTCAGCGTCGAGGATCTCGGGGCCGAACCGGTCGACGAGCTTGGCGAGCGCGGGCTGACCCGGCTCGACTATGGCGCGGGCAACCTCGTCGGCATCGACGATCACAGCGCCGTGCTGAGCGAGCAGGTTGGCGACGGTGGACTTGCCGGCCCCGATCCCGCCGGTGAGCCCGACGAGCAACACTCAGGTGGTCTCAGCCGGTGGCGTGTCGGCGGCGGGTGCTTCGGCCGGTGCCTCGTCTGCCGCCGGCGCTTCCGTCGGAGCCGGCGCGGCGCCCTCCGCAGTCGCTTCGCCTTCGCTCGCGGCGCCGTCCGCGGTCGCCGCCGTCTCCTCGGTCGTCGGGCCGATGTACTGACCCTGCTCGTCGAAGGCGTCCTCGCCGAAGTGCTCGCGGTACTCGGCCGCGACCTCGCCGCCCTCGGCGGCCTGCTTGATCGACAGCGAGATGCGCCGCCGGTCGAGGTCGATGTCGATGATCTTCACCCACAGCTCCTCGCCGGGCGTGACAACCTGCTCGGGCGCCTCGACATGGTGCGCGGCCATCTCGGAGATGTGCACAAGGCCCTCGATGCCGTCACCGACCTGCACGAAGGCCCCGAACGGGACGAGCTTCGTGACCTTCCCGTACACGAGCTCGCCGACCTGGTGGCCGTTCGCGAACTCCTGCCACGGGTCCTGCTGCGTGGCCTTGAGTGAGAGCGAGATGCGCTCGCGGTCGAGGTCGACGTCGAGCACCTGCACCTCGACCTCGTCGCCGACCTGCACGACCGAGCTCGGGTGGTCGACGTGCTTCCAGCTCAGCTCGGAGACGTGCACGAGACCGTCCATGCCACCGAGGTCGACGAAGGCACCGAAGTTCACGACCGACGAGACCACACCCTTGCGGATCTCTCCCGGCTTGAGGTTGGCGAGGAACTCGTCGCGCTGCTCGCGCTGCGTCTCCTCGAGGTACGCGCGCCGCGAGAGCACGACGTTGTTGCGGTTCTTGTCGAGCTCGATGATCTTGGCGTCGAGGTTCCGGCCCACGAACGGG
>JBKPDN010000032.1:0-3464 GCA_046727875.1 Actinomycetota bacterium
GGGAGGCGAAGGCCTGGACCATCTCGACGTCGTGCTCCACGAGGAGGATGGCCGTGCCCCGCTCGCGCTGCACCTCCTGCAGGGTGCCGACGAGCTCCATGGTCTCGCTCTGGTCGAGACCGGAGGAGGGCTCGTCCAGCAGCAGAAGCAGCGGCTCGGTCATCAGCGCCCGCCCCATCTCGACCAAACGAGCCCGACCGAGGCTCAGCGATTCGATCGGGCGGTCCGCGACATCGGTCAGCCCGAGCAGCTCGAGGACGTGGTCGACGCGCGCCCGCTCATCGGGAGTGGGACCGGCGAGGTTCAAGACGTCCTTCCAGAGCCGGCCGGTGCCGAGCCGTGCGCGTTCGGCGACCAGCATGTGCTCCCGCACAGTCATCCCCGCGAAGAGCTCGATGCGTTGGAACGTCCGCCCGAAGCCGAGACGCGCTCGCCGGTATACGGGCATGCGCGTGATGTCGCGCCCGTCGAACAGGACGCGCCCGCGGTCGCACCGCGACAGCCCGAGCAGGCAGTTGAAGAACGTCGTCTTGCCCGCGCCGTTGGGTCCGATGAGCCCGAGCGGCTCACCCGGCTCGACGGTGATCGAGATGTCGTCGAGCGCGGTGATGCCGGAGAAGTGCTTCGTCACGTGCTGGGCGTCGAGCAGCGTCATGGTGCCGTGACCGGCGCGGGCTCCCGTGCCGCGCCGACGTCCTCGCCGGGCGGTCGCGCCGAGGGCGGACCCCCACGCGCCCGCTCGATCATGCGTTGCACGAACTGGAGCGACTGGCGCTTCTGGAACTCGAGGATTCCCTCGGGGTGCTTGGCGAACGTGATCGCACCGAGGCCGAACAGGATCAGGTCATACGACTTCGGGATCCCCAGCGCCTCGAGGATCTGCGGGAAGAACGCAAACGCCAGCCCGGCCTGGATCGCGCCTTCCACCGTCCGCGATCCCAGCGTGATGACAATGACGAGGAAGAACAGCCCGAACAGCGGCGTGAAGTTCGCCGTGTATGTCGCGTCGCCGGCGTGGCCCTCCTGCATGGCGATGAGCCCACCCCCGAGCCCGGCGATGGCCGCCGACACGGCGAACGCGATCACCTGCCATCGAGCACGACTGATACCGATCGACGCGGCCGCTGTCTCGCTGCCGCGCAGGGCGTCGAGATAGTGCCCGGTCGTGCCGATGCGTATCAGGATCACGACCACACCGAGGATGCCGAGCAGCGCCAGCGTCAACAAGAAGAACGCATGGTCCCCGGAAGCGAACGAGGGCCGCGGAACGTTGAGCGTGATTCGTCCCCCTCGGACCCAGTCCTGTTTCTCGAGCACGCTGTCGAACATGAACGCGAACGCCAGGGTTGCGAGCGCGAGGTAGATGCCACCGAGTCGCAGCGCCGGGATCGCGAGCAGCCCACCCACCGCGGCTGCGACCGCGGCCGCAATGATCATCGAGAGGATCGGGCTGAGGCCGACGCGATCGAACACCTGGGCGGTCGCGAAGAACCCCACGGCCGCGAACGTCCCCTGGCAGAGCGAGATCTGGCCTGCCATGCCGGTGATCACCGTCACGGACAGGAAGATGATCGAGAAGATCACCGCACGCGTGGAGATGTACAGCCAGAAGTCGTTGATCACGAACAGCGCCAAGAACACGGCGATCCCGACCACGACGATGCCGAGGCCCCAGGTGAGGTACGTCAGGGCGCGCATGCGCTGAGCGGCGGCGAGGCTGGGCGGGGGTGGGTCGACGCTCGAGAGTGGGTCGGTGACCTCCCGCCGCTGGCGCAGGCCGGGCAAGAACAGAAGGAGGAGGAACAGCGCCGCGAACGGCAGCGAGGGTCGGAGCCCCTGGGCGAGGGTGCTGTCGAGCGGCAGGTAGCCACCGAGAAGCCCCTGGGCGATGCCGAGCAGGATGCCGCCGAGGAAGGCCATCGGAATGCTCGTCAACCGGCCGAACGCGGCGGCGGCGACCGCCGCGATCAGCAGGATCGTGAAGTTCTGATCCGACACCTGGGCGAACAGCGGTGCGAGAAGCACTCCTGCGAGCCCGGCGAACAAGCTCGACAGCATCCACGAGAAGCCGGAGACGCGGTCGCTGTTGATGCCGGCCAGCTCGGTCATGCGCGGGCTCTCGACCACCGCCCGCATACGCAACCCGATCGTCGTGTACTTGAACAGCAGGGTGAGCAGGATGACCGACCCGACGGTCGCGACGATCGTCGCCGCCTGGTTGCTGTCGATCACCCAGGTCTGTCCCTGGAAGTAGTAGTCGATCTGTCCCGCGAAGTCGCTCGGCGGCCACACGCTCGGCGGGCCGTACGCCGCGCTCGAGCCGAACCAGAGTTTGGTGATCTCCGGGATCGCGACCAGCAGGCCCAACGATGCGACGAGCTTTGCCACCGCAGGCGCCGTGCGCAGGTAGCGGAACAGCGCCCGGTAGAGGATCAGGCCGAGGAGTGGCCCGACGATGACGACGGACACCAGCAGCGCCCACCAGAACGGCCAGTCGTGGCGAACCCGCAGGTCGTAGTAGACGGCGGCCGAAACGAAGGCCTGGGCGCCGAACGCGAGGTTGAACACGCCCGAGGTCTTGTACGTGAGGACGAGCCCGACGGCCATGAGCGCGAACACGCACCCGAAGGGGATGCCCTGGATCACATAGGTGATGAGGTCGCTCACCGCGGCCTCCCGCTCGGCTGCGCGTTCGCTCCGATGCCCTCTACTCCTAGCCGGTCGCCGACTTCAGCGTCGGCTTCGACTGGAGCTTGTCCGGCAGCGGGTTGAGCTGGAAGCACGTGAACGGCTTGTCGGCGGTGCCGAACGACGGCACGAACGTGCCGTTGTGGATCTTCGACAGGATGCCGCAGCCCTCCGCCGGGTCCTGCTTGTGGGCGGTCGTCCAGTCGATCGGGGCATAGATGCCGCCGGCCGTGTAGCTCGTCATCTGGTTGATGGCGTCGACCACCTTCTGGCGGGTGAAGTCGGGCCCGGCCGCCTTGAGCCCCTGGTACAGGAGGTCGGCGTTGGCCCAACCCGCGAGGGCGTTCTCGGTCTGCGGGCCGCCGGTCTTCTTGCTCCACTTCAGGAAATCCTTGAGGCCCTGGGGCTGGTTCTTCACCTGGAACGGGGTGAAGAAGGTGAGCACGTACGAACCCTCGAAGAACTGGCCGTTCGTCTTCATGAACTCCTGGTCGTACGCGTTCGGGAGGTACTGCGGCGCATTCAGCCCCTGCTTCTTCATCTCCTTGGCGAGGGTGAGCACCCCGTTGTTGTCCATGCACGTCATCACGAAGTTGACGCCCTTGTCCTTCATCTGGGACACGTCGGAGCTCAGGTCCGTCACGCCGAATGACAGGCTGCTGTCGGCGAACACGACCTTCGCCGACGGGTACTTGTCGAAGGACGCCTGCACCCCCTTGAGGCAGTCGGCCGACTGGTCCACCGTGTACGCGAGCACAGCGACCTTGGTTTTGTGG
>JBKPDN010000033.1:0-7223 GCA_046727875.1 Actinomycetota bacterium
CTCGTCGTGGCCGACGGCGCGAACTCCCGTTTCGGGCGGTCCCTCGGCGCGGCGCGCAACCGGTCGTTCCCGCTGGGCATGGCGGTGCGCGGCTACTTCGAGAGCCCGTACCACGACGACCCCTGGATCGAGAGCCACCTCGACCTCCGGGACCGCGACGGCAACCACCTGCCGGGCTACGGCTGGGTGTTCCCGGTGGGGGACGGCACCGTCAACGTCGGCGTCGGGCTGCTGTCGACCTTCTCGGGTTGGAAGTCCGTCAACACGAGCCATCTCATGGACGCGTTCGTCGCCACCGCGCCGGCGCGCTGGGGCATCAGTTCGGAGACGGCATGCGGGCCACCGACCGGCGGCAAGCTCCCGACCGGCGGGTCCGTGCGCCCGGCGACCGGGCCGTCGTGGGTCGTCGTCGGCGACGCCGGCGCGGCGATCAACCCGTTCAACGGCGAGGGCATCGCGTACGCGTACGAGACCGGCCGGCTGGCGGCCGACGCGCTCGATCTCGCGCTCGCCACCAACGACGGTCTCGCGCTGCAGCGCTACCCGCAGCGGCTCGAGGAGCTGTACGGCCTGTACTTCAAGGTCGCTCGCGCGTTCGTGAAGGCGATCGGGAACCCGGCGGTGATGCGCGAGCTCACCCGGGTCGGCATGCGCTCGCGGACGCTCATGGAGTGGGTGCTCCGGATCATGGCCAACCTGCTCCGTCCCGACGAGCTCGGCCCCGCCGAAGCCGCGTACAAAGCGGTCGCCGCGCTCGTCGCCGTCGCGCCCGATCCGTAGGCCGGCTCGGCGGCACCGCGGTAGCCTGCGCGCGCCAGGCACCGGAACCGGGAGCGTCGTCTCTTGATTGCCTACCTGCCGATTCTCACGATGATCTGTCTGGTCGTCGTGTTCATCGCGGTGTCGTTCACGGCCTCGCAGCTCCTCGGCCCCCGCAGGCCGAACTCCGCGAAGCAGGCGCCGTACGAGTCCGGGATCGTGCCCGAGCAGGAGCCGAGCGAGCGCTTCCCGGTGAAGTTCTATCTCGTGGCGATGACGTTCATCGTCCTCGACGTCGAGATCATCTTCCTGTACCCGTTCACGACGGTGTTCCGGAACTTCAATCCCGCCGTGTACGGGCTCGCGATCATGGGCGTGTTCCTGCTCACGTTGCTCGTGCCGTTCGCGTACCTGCTGTCGACGGGCGCGCTCGACTGGGGACCGCGCAAGCTCACGACTCGATTGACGCCACGCGTCCTGCGTGCGTCGGGGAAGCCCGGAGCCGGCGGCCTCGACCCCGCCGCCGTCGCGCCCGACCCCGACACCGAGGCTGCCTGATGGGTATGGAACAGGTCCCGTACAGCTTCCTGACGGGGCGCCTCGAGGATCTCGTGAAGTGGGCGCGCCGCAACTCGGTGTGGCCCGCCACCTTCGGGCTCGCGTGCTGCGCGCTCGAGATGATGGCGGCCGGTGCCGCGCACTACGACCTCGCGCGCTACGGCATGGAGGTGTTCCGCGCCAGCCCGCGCCAGGCGGACCTCATGATCGTCGCCGGTCGTGTCAGCCAGAAGATGGGCCCGGTGCTGCGCCAGGTGTACGACCAGATGGTCGAGCCCAAGTGGGTGATCTCGATGGGCGTGTGCGCGAGCACGGGCGGGATGTTCAACAACTACGCGCTCGTGCAAGGCGTCGACCAGATCGTCCCCGTCGACGTGTACGTGCCCGGCTGCCCGCCCGGTCCCGAGACGCTCATGCAGGGCATCCTCATGCTCCACGCCGAGATCCGCAGCGGCGAGATCATGAAGCGGCGCGCCCGCACCCCCCACGGCGGCGCTGCCATCCAGGTCGAACAGCGCGACGGCACGCCCGCCGACAGCCTGGCCACCAGGTAGGAAACGGTCCCGAGGACGCGACGACGATGCCCGACGACGACGCTCGTGAAGACGCTCACAAGAACGACGTCGCGGACGCAGTAGATAAGGAGAAGGAGAAGGAGAAGGCCGCGCCACCCCGCGGAGACGGCGGCTCCGCCGACCGTCGGAGCACGAGCCCGAGCTTGCGAGGGCGAGCAGCAGATTTCGACGAGGTGGCGGCGGCCGTCGTCGAGCGGTTCCCGGGCACCGTGTTCCACCGTTCCCACGGCCAGCCGGTCGTCTACGTCGACCGCAGCGTGTGGGGCGAACTCGCGCGGTTCCTGCGTGACGAGCAGCAGTTCACCCAGTGCCTGGATGTGACCGCGGTCGACCACCTGGTCGACGCCGCCCGGGCCGCGGTGCCGGGCGTGCAGGCGGAGCGGTTCGAGGTCGTCGCCAACTTCCTCTCGCATCCCCGGAATCGCCGGTTGCGGGCGATCTGCGAGGTCCCGGCGGGCGACGCGTCGGTGCCGAGCCTCACCGAGCCGTACCCGGGCATGAACTTCGGCGAACGCGAGGCGTTCGACATGTTCGGCATCACGTTCGACGGCCATCCTGACCTCGCCCGCATCCTCATGCCGGACGACTGGGTGGGCTACCCGCTGCGCAAGGACGACGCCCCCGCCCGCGTACCGGTCACGTTCAAGGAAGACCCGGGCCCGCGATGAGCGACACGCGCGACGTCACCCACGGAGAGGTACACGAGCACGACGACGCGTTCGTTCCCGATCCTCGCCTGACTCAGCGGACCGACGAGGGCGCCCAGGAGCTGCAGCCGGCCCACGAGCTCGTGGTCACCGGTGGTCCCTGGCCCGAGGTCGAGGGCGAGGGCGACACGATGATCATCAACATGGGGCCGCAGCACCCGTCGACGCACGGGGTGCTGCGCGTAATGCTCGAGCTGGACGCCGAGACGGTCATCCGTGCCAAGCCCGTCATCGGCTACCTGCACACCGGAATGGAGAAGACGGGCGAGGAGCTCACGTACGTCCAGGGCGCCACCAACGTTACGCGCATGGACTACGCGTCGCCGCTCTCGAACGAGCTCGTGTTCTCGATGGCTGTCGAGCGGCTGCTCGACATTGACGTCCCGCCCCGCGCCACGTGGATCCGCATGTACCTCAACGAGCTCAACCGCATGGCATCGCACCTGTTGTTCCAGGCCACGAACGGTTTGGACATGGGCGCGTTGTCGATGATCGTCTACGGCTGGCGCGAGCGCGAAGAGACACTGCGGCTCCTCGAGACGATCACCGGGCTGCGGATGAACAACAACTACATCCGCCCGGGTGGCGTTGCCGCCGAGCTCCCCGACGGCTGGCAGGAAGACACGCTCGAGCTGTGCACGACGGTCGAGAAGGGCGTGTCGGAGTACGACCAGCTGCTCACCCAGAACCCGATCTGGCAGGAGCGCCTGGCCGGTGTCGGCGTGATCACCACCGAGCAGGCGCTCGCGCTGAGCGTGTCGGGGCCCATCCTGCGCTCGACCGGCTTCCCGTGGGACCTGCGCAAGGCGCAGCCGTACCTCGCGTACGACGAGGTCGACTTCGACGTGATCTACACCCAGAACGGCGACTGCTACGACCGGTACCGCATCCGCCTGCACGAGATCCTCGAGTCGGTGAAGATCGTGCGCCAGTGCGTCGAGAAGATGCCGGCGGGCGACTACCGGATTCAGGACCGCAAGGTCACACCGCCACCCCGTGCCCGCATCGACGAGTCGATGGAAGCACTGATCCACCACTTCAAGCTGTTCACCGAGGGCTTCAAGGTGCCGCCCGGTGAGACGTACGTGGCCGTCGAGTCGCCGCGGGGCGAGGTCGGCTGCTACCTGGTTGCCGACGGCACCGGGAAGCCGAGCCGGCTCCACATTCGGGGGCCGTCCTTCTACAACCTCCAATCGATGAGCCCGATGATGGAGGACCGCCTGATCGCCGACGCCGTCGCCGTGATCTCGAGCGTCGACCCGATCATGGGCGAGGTCGACCGGTAATGGGCTTCAGCGACGAGAACCTGGCCCGGGCACGCGAGATCATCGCCCGCTACCCAGTCGCGAAGTCGGCGATCCTTCCCCTCCTGCACCTCGCGCAGGACCAGGACGGCTGGGTGACGCCGGAGGCGATCACGGAGATCGGCGGGCTCCTCAACTTGACGGCGGCGCAGGTGCTCGGCGTCTGCTCCTTCTACACGATGTTCAAGCGCGAGCCGGTCGGGAAGCTCGTCGTGTCCGTGTGCACGAACGTGAGCTGCCTCGTGAACGGCGCCCCGGAATTGCTGCGCGCGCTCGAGAGCCGGCACCTGGACGACGACGACGTGTTCGTCGAGGAGGTCGAGTGCCTTGCCGCCTGCGACCTCGCGCCGGTCATGCAGGTGAACTACGACTACCACGGTCCCGTCGGTGCCGAGGCCGCCGAGACGATCATCGACGAGTACAAGGCCGGCACCCGGGCGCGGCGCACGATCTCGGGCACCCGCATCGATGCCGAGGCGGTGCACTGATGCCCGAGACCCGCATCGTCACCAAACGGTTGCACGACCACCCGGACGACTCCTGGACGACCGAGCGGTACCTCGCCACCGGCGGCTACGAGTCGCTGCGGAAGGCACTCGGGATGACGCCCGAGCAGATCGGCGACGAGCAGGTCAAAGCGTCAGGACTGCGCGGCAGGGGCGGCGCCGGGTTCGGCACGGGCCAGAAGTGGTCGTTCCTGCCCAAGGACGTGTACCCGCGCTACCTCGCGGTCAACGCCGACGAGGGTGAGCCGTCGACGTTCAAGGACCACATGCTCATCCAGCGCGATCCGCACCAGCTGATCGAGGGCGTCGTGATCTCCGCGTTCGCCATCGAGTGCCACATCGCGTTCATCTACGTGCGCGGCGAGTTCGCCCTCGGGTACGAGCGGCTCCAGCGCGCGGTCGCCGACGCCTACGCGCGCGGCTTCCTCGGCAAGGACATCCTCGGCTCGGGCTTCGACCTCGACGTCGTCCTCCACCGTGGCGCCGGCGCCTACGTCGCCGGCGACGAGACCGGCCTGCTGTCGAGCCTCGAAGGCGAACGCGCGATGCCGCGCATCAAGCCGCCGTTCCCGGCGGTGCAGGGGCTGTTCGCCAAGCCGACGGTCGTCAACAACGTCGAGACCTTGTCGGCAGTTCCGTACATCATCGAGATGGGCGGCGAGTCGTACGCCGAGCTCGGCGTCAACAAGTCGACCGGCACCCGGATCTTCTCGGTGTCAGGGCACGTCGAGCGGCCCGGCAACTACGAGGTCGAGCTGGGCACGCCATTCCGCGAGCTCATCGAGGGCCTCGCCGGCGGCGTGCCCGGCGGCAAGGCCATGAAGTTCTTCATCCCCGGCGGCGCCTCGTCGCCCTGGCTCGTGCCCGAGCACCTCGACGCGCCAACCGACATGGACTACGTGCAGAACGAGCTCAAGTCGATGCTGGGGTCGGGGGCGATCATGGTCTTCGACGAGACGACCGACCCGCTGCTCGTCTCGTGGCGGCTGGCGAAGTTCTTCGCCCACGAGTCGTGCGGGAAGTGCACGCCGTGCCGCGAGGGCTCGGGCTGGATCGAGAAGATCCTGTACCGGATGGCCCACGGTCTCGGCCGGCCGCAGGATCTCGACCTGCTGCTCGATTTCGGCGACAACATCGTGCCCGGGCTCAACGCGCCGTTCGCGCAGACGACCATCTGCGCGCTCGGGCCCAGCACGATGTCGCACGTCGTCAGCCTCGATCGCTTCTTTCGCGACGAGATCGAGCAGCGGATGCGCGCCGACGAACGGACGCGCATCCCGGTCGCGGCGGCCGGCGGTGGTGCGCGATGACCGACCAGCCGATGAGCCAGTGGCCATCGGAGTGGGAGTACGTGCTGCCCGTCCGTCCCGGTCCCGAGCAGGTCACGGTCACGGTCGACGGTCACGAGGTCGAGGTCCCCAACGGCGAGCTGCTGATCAAGGCAGCCCAGGACCATGGCGTCTACATCCCTCGCTTCTGCTGGCACGACCGCATGAAACCGGTCGGCATGTGCCGCATGTGCCTGGTCGAGGTGGAAGGCATGCGCGGGCTCCAGATCTCGTGCGCGACCCCCGTGTCCGACGGCATGGTTGTCCACACTCAGAACGACGCCGTGCGAAAGGCGCAGGACGGCGTGCTCGAGTTCCTGCTCATCAACCACCCCCTCGACTGCCCGGTGTGCGACCGCGGCGGCGAGTGCCCGCTCCAGGACCAGACGCTCGCGTTCGGCCCGGGCGAGTCGCGCTACGTCGAGGAGAAGCGTCACTTCGAGAAGCCCATCCCGATCAGCGATCTCGTGCTGCTCGACCGCGAGCGCTGCATCCAGTGCGGGCGGTGCACGCGCTTTGCGGCGGAGATCGCCGGCGACCCGCTGATCGACTTCGGCGGCCGGGGTGAGCTCACCGAGGTGATCACCTACCCGGACGATCCGTTCACGTCGTACTTCTCGGGCAACACGGTGCAGATCTGCCCGGTGGGCGCGCTCACCGCCAAGCCGTACCGGTTCGCCGCCCGGCCGTGGGACCTCACCACCTCCGAGACCTCGTGCGCGACGTGCTCGGTGCAGTGCCGCGCCGCGGTCCAGTCGTCGTCCAACCGTCTCGTCCGCCTGCTCGGCGTCGACTCCGACCCCGTCAACCAGGGATGGCTGTGCGACAAGGGCCGGTACGGCTACGAGTGGGTGCACGCCGACGACCGCGTACGCACGCCGATGGTCCGCACGTCGGGCGAGCTGGTCGAGACGTCGTGGCCCGAAGCGCTCGACGCCGCGGCGGAGGGGCTCCGCAAGGTGCTGGACGTCCACGGCCCCGAGGCCGTGGCCGTGCTCGGTGGCGGGCGCGGCACCAATGAGGACGCCTACGTGTGGGCCCGGTTCGCGAAGAGCGTGCTCGGCACCGACAACGTCGACGCCCAGCTCGGCGACGGCCTGCCCGCCGACGTCGTGCTCGGCCTGCCGCGGGCGACGATCGCGGACTGCGACCACGCCGCCGCGATCGTGCTGCTGGCGCCGGACCTCAAGGAGGAGCTGCCCGTGCTCTTCCTGCGCGTCCGCAACGCGGCCGAGGAGCTCGGCGTGCCCCTGATCGACGTCGCATCGTGCGACCACGGCCTCACGCAGTACGCCGACGAGGTCGTCCGCTACGTCCCGGGTGAGGCGCACGACGCGGTCGGGAGACTCGTGCGCGCGCTCGAAGGGGACCGCACCGGCGACGCTGCCGTCGACCGTGCTGGCTCCCTCGTCGAGGGGCGCGACGGTGACGTCGTGGTGATCCTCGGACGCCCTTCCGTCGCCGAGGCGCCCGACTCGGTGGTGCG
>JBKPDN010000034.1:0-6364 GCA_046727875.1 Actinomycetota bacterium
CCGGAGACCAGCTTCGTTGTCGACGTCCTCGAGCTCGCGGCGCAGGGCGTCGGCGTCGGCGACGAGCGTTTCGATGACGCCCTCGTCGGCGGCGGCCGCGAGCTCGCGCTCGAGGCCGCGCTGTTTCTCGGCAAGCAGCGCGCGCACGCCGCGGCCGCGCTCACGCAGCGTCTCGGCCCGCACGAGTGCGTCAGCCGCGTCGTCGTGGCCGAGGGCGGTGAGCGAGTGCTCGATGTCGAGCACCGCGGTGTCGAGCTCGCGCAGGCGGGCTCGAAGGCTGCGTTCCGTCTCGGCGTTCTCGTTGCGGGCGTCGTTGAGCCGCTCGAGCCGCGTCTGGCGCCCGGCGATCTCGTGCCCGGCGAGGTAGAGGCGGATCGCCCGCAGGTCGGCCTCGACGCCGCCGTAGCGGCGGGCCGCGTCGGCCTGCTTCTCCAGCGGCCGGAGCTGGCGCGCCACTTCGCGGACGAGGTCGTTCAGGCGCAGCAAGTTTGCCTCGGTGGCCTCGAGCCGCCGCTCGGCGCGCTCGCGACGTTTGCGGAACTTCAGGACCCCGGCCGCCTCCTCGATGATCCCCCGACGATCCTCGGGCTGTGCGGTCAGCACCTGGTCGAGCTGGCCCTGGCCGACGATCACGTGCTGCTGGCGGCCGATCCCGGTGTCGGACAAGAGCTCCTGGATATCGAGCAGCCGGCACGTGACCCCGTTGAGCTGGTACTCCGAATCGCCGTCGCGAAAGAGCGTGCGTGTGATCGTCACCTCGGAGAACTCGATGGGCAGCAGCCGCGCGGTGTTGTCGATCGTGAGCGAGACCTCGGACCGACCCAGCGCGGACCGCTCGGGTGTACCGGCGAAGATCACGTCGTCCATCCGACCGCCGCGCAGCGCGCGCGGCCCCTGCGCGCCGAGCACCCACGCGACGGCGTCGACGAGGTTCGACTTGCCCGAGCCGTTCGGCCCGACGACCACCGTCACACCGGGCTCGAAGTCGAGCACGGTCTTGTCGGCGAACGACTTGAAACCTCGGAGCGTCAGCGACTTGAGGAACACCCGGGCGGCTCTCCTTCGACCGAATCTGCTGTCGCCGTG
The DNA here is from genome assembly GCA_046727875.1 of Actinomycetota bacterium. GTDB lineage: Bacteria > Actinomycetota > Acidimicrobiia > IMCC26256 > JACDBD01 > JALZAA01. The sequence continues at coordinate 1,087 of JBKPDN010000034.1, forward strand.
TTGGGCGGATCGTAGCCACGAAGATCGCGCTTCTCGTGGACGTCGGCGGCGCGGGCGCGCCGGCGATGCCTACCGGACGCGGAACCCCTGCTCACCGACGGGGACCTCGTCGACGACGTCGACCCGGTCCACCCGCGCCCGCCTCGGGCCCTGGCGGCACCAAGCGACGACCGCGTCGACGGCGGCCGCCGGCCCCTCGAGAACCGCCTCGACCCGGCCGTCATCGAGGTTGCGGACCCAGCCGTCGACACCGGCCTGCACCGCCTCGTCGCGGCACGACTCGCGGAACCAAACGCCCTGGACCCGCCCCGAGACGAGGACGCGGCGACGGACCCGGTCGGCGCTCACCGCCGTCCGGTCCGGCTCAGACCTGGCACGCCTCGCAGAAGAAGGTGGAGCGCCCGCCGACACGCTCGCGGATGATCGCCTTGCGACAGCGGCGGCACGCCTCGCCCTCTCGGGCGTACACCTTGTGGTGGAGCTGGTACTCGCCCGGCTTCCCGTAGAGGTCGACGTACTGCTCGTCGGCGAGCGACGAGCCGCGGTGCTTCACCGCGTCCTGGAGGGTCTCGACCATCGACCGGTACAGCCGGCGGATCTCCTCGGCCGACAGCGAGTCGCTCATGCGGTCCCAGCGCAGCCCGGCGCCGAACAGGATCTCATCGCTGTAGATGTTGCCGATCCCCGCCATGAACTTCTGGTCCATGAGCAGCGACTTGAGCTTCATGTGTCTCGAGGCGACGAGGCGGCCGAAGTGATCCCACGACATCGCATCTTCGAGCGGGTCGATGCCCAGGTGCGACAGCTCTGACACCTCCTTCTCGACACCGTCGAGCTCGGTCACGAACATCTCGCCGAACGTGCGCGGATCGATGAAGCGCAGCTGGCCGCCCTGCGTGAACGTGATCACGACGTGCGTGTGCTTCGTGACCGCTTCACGGGTCCCCTTGGCCCGGATGAGCTGCCCCGACATCCCGAGGTGGATCACGAGCACGTCGCCGCCGTCGAGCGTCGCGAGGATGTACTTGCCGCGCCGCTCGACGCCGGTGATCCGCTTGCCCACCAGCCGGTTCGCGAACTGCTTCCGGTTGTGGTGCCTGCGGATCGCCCGCATGCCGTCGGCATCGACCGCCTTGACCCGCTTGCCCACGATCTCGCGTTCGAGGTCGCGTCGAACCACTTCGACCTCAGGCAACTCCGGCATCGTCTTCCTCCGGTGGGGACCCATCGTTCCCCGTCGTGACCGCGCGCCGCTCGTCGGTCGGCGCTGCGATCTCGCGGAGGTAGCGCCACGCAACTCGCGCCGCCGCCTGCTCCGCGTGCTTCTTCGATCGGCCCTCGCCCGTCCCCCACGGCTCGCCCCGCAGCATGACGGTGGCGAAGAACCGCTTCGAATGGTCGGGTCCCTCGTGACGCACCTGGTAGCGCGGCAGCTGGTCGAACGTCTGGGTCGCCAGCTCCTGCAGGCGCGTCTTGTAGTCGTGGCCGCCGGGGCCGGCGGCGCCTTCGATGATGCGGGGCTCGAGCAACCGCAGTACGAGCTTGCGCGCCGCGTCCCATCCACCGTCGAGGTAGACGGCGGCGATCACAGCCTCCATGGCGTCGGCGAGGATCGACGGCTTGTCGCGCCCGCCCGATGCGTCCTCACCCTTGCCGAGCAGCAGCGCCGAGCCGAGGTTCACCTCGCGCGCCACCTCGGCGAGCACCTCACTGTTGACGACCGAGGCGCGCAGCTTCGCCAGCTCGCCTTCGGGCATGTCCGGGTACTCGGCGAACATGTAGTCGGTGACGATGAGCCCGAGGACGGCGTCGCCGAGGAACTCGAGCCGCTCGTTCGACAACGTGTCGGGGTGCTCCGCGCAGTACGAGCGGTGTGCGAGCGCGCGGTCGATCAACGCCCGGTCGCGGAACTTGAAGCCGACCACGATCTCGATGTCGCGGGACCGAGCGTCCTTCCTCCGTCGCCGCCGTGGTGTGCGCATCACGAGCTGCCGAGTCGCGTCACGACGTAGTCGACCGCCTCTTGCACCGTGTGGAGGTCGCCAAGGTCCTCGTCGTCGATGGTGAACCCGACCGTGCGCTCACCGAGATCCTCCTCGAGCGCCTCGACAAGCTCGATGAGCGCGAGCGAGTCGGCGTCGAGGTCTTCGGTGAAGCTCGATGCGAGCGTGATGCGGCCTTCGTCGATCTCAAGGATCTCGGCCAGCCGCTCGCGCAGGATCCGGAACACCTCGTCGGGTCCGATCGGGCCCCGCTCGACGTGCGTCTCAGCCGGCATGGGCCTCCTTGAGCCGTCCCACGACACCGGCCTCGACGCACTCCTTCGCGACGCGCACCGCGTTGACGATCGCCCGGGCCGACGACGATCCGTGGGAGATCACGCACACGCCGTCGACGCCGAGCAGGACCGCGCCGCCCGTCGACTCGGGGTCGAGCACCGCAGCGGCATCGAGCAGCAGCGGGGCGACGACCTTGCCGGCCTCCTTGGCCTCCGGCGTCGAGTCGAGGACGCCGAAGACGAGCTCGACGGCGGCGCGCAGCGCGCCCTCGAGCGTCTTGAGGACCACGTTCCCGGTGAACCCGTCGGTGACCACGACGTCGACGGTGCCGTGCATGAGGTCACGGCCCTCGACGTTGCCCTGGAACCCGGGCACGTCCGAGAGGAGGGAGAACGCCTGCTTGCGCAGCTCGTCACCCTTACCCGGCTCCTCGCCGTTCGAGAGGAGGCCGACCGTCGGCTCGTCCACCGCCAGCCGGGTGCGGGCGTACTCGCGGCCCATGCGGGCGAACTGGGAAAGCCACTCCGGCGTGCAGTCGACGGTCGAGCCGCCGTCGATGAGCAGCTGGTGGCGCACGCCGGTGGGGACCGGGATCGGCACCGCAATCGCCGGGCGTGCGATGCCCCGGATGCGGCCCATGCGCAGCAGCGCCGCCGCCATCGTGGCCCCGGTGTTGCCGGCGCCGACCATCGCCTGCGCGCGCCCCTCGCGAACCGCCTGCGCGCAGCGGACGAGCGACGAGTCCTTCTTCCGGCGGGCCGCGGACGCGGGATCCTCGTCCATCGCCACGATCTCGGCCGCGTGCTCGACCTCGACGCCGGGGACGGGCCCGCCGTCGCGGCGGAGCAGCGGGTCGATCGCGTCCTCCCGCCCGACGAGCAGCACGCCGACGCCGAGGTCCGCCGCCGCCTGGAGCGCACCATCCACGATCTCGCCGGGGGCCTTGTCGCCGCCCATGGCATCGACCGCAACGGTGAGGGGTTGCGTGCTCACGGGCGCTACTCGACCTCGATCGCTTGGCGGTCCCGGTACCAGCCGCAGTTGTCGCACACGACGTGCGGCCGCTTCACCGCGCCGCAGTTCGCGCAGATCGAGCGGGGCGGGGCGGCCAGGCGCCAGCTGGCGGCGCGCCGGCTGCGGGTCTTGGCCCTCGGGGTCTTGCGCTTGGGGACAGCCATGGGGTGCCTTTCGGTCGGCGACTCAGAGATCGAGCTCGGACAGCGCCGACCAGCGGGGGTCGGGCGGCTGCTCGCTCTCGGGGACGGGATCGGGTACACAGCGGCCGCGGCCGGCGATCGCGCACGTTGGGGCGAGGGGCAGCTCGAGGAGGACGGCGTCCCGGACGAGCTGCTCCAGATCGATCTCGTGGCCCTCCAGCGGGTAGGTGTCGCCCTCGACGGGCTCGGGCTCGAACAGCTCGCTGACAGCCGGGGTGACGGCGTGCTCGAGGTCGGTGAGGCAGACGCTGCAGGCGCCCTGCCAGACCGCCCGCACCGTGCCCCGGACGACCACGCCGTCGGGGACCCGCTCCAGCACGAGGTCGAGGACCACGGGCTCGTCGGCGGGGACGGTGGCCCCCGAGCCCGCCAGGGCGTCCACCGGGGCCTCCAAGTGCAGGGCGCGACGGGCCGATGGGTGGGTGAGCAGGTCGGCGACGTCGATGCGCAACGCCGTTGTGTCGGCGGTCATGTGACGAGGGGCGGAGAGGCTCATTCCGGCCCGGCGTCGCCCCGAAGGACGCCGTAGCTGGCCCAGGATACCAGGCCCCTCGTTTTCCAGATTCTGGTAACCAGCGCGATCGGCGCCGCGAAACGGCGCCGGCGCCGCTACCGGGCGTCCTGGTCGAAGAAACTGTCCTCGTAGTCCTCTTCGTCCCCGATCGGGCCCGGGAACTCCTCCCCCTCGGCCTCGGGTTCGGGCTCGATCACGACCTGGAGGCGCTCACGGCCCTTCTCGACCGCCTGCATCGTCCGCTCGAGCACGACCTCGAACGCGGCGAGCTTCTGGTCGACGTAGTCCTCGGCCTCGTGCTTGAGCTGGCGGGCGGACGCCTCGGCGTCGTCGACGACGGTCTGGGCCACCCGGCGGGCCTCGCGCACGATCTCGGTGCGCTCGACCATCCGCTCGGCGCGTACCCGGCCCGCCTCGATGATGTCGTCCGCTTCCCGGCGGGCCTGGCTGAGGAACTCCTCGCGCTCCTTGAGCAGCCAGCGCGAGTGGCGCAGCTCCTGGGGCAGGGTCGCGATCGCCTCTTCGAGCAGCTCGAGGAACTCCTCGCGGTTCACGAGCACCGACGCCGACATCGGCATCGAGCGGCCGGCTTCGACGAGCTCCTTGAGCCGCAGCATGATCGTCTCGACGTCGTACGCGGCCTGATCGCTCACGAATGCTCTCCAGGCCCGTGGTTCCCGAAGCGCTCGACGAGCCGCTTGGCGACCGCCGGCGGCACCATGTTCGTCACGTCGCCGCCGAACCGGGCGACTTCCCGCACGAGGCTCGACGAGAGGAACGAATACTGCGGGCTGGTCGAGATGAAGAACGTGTCGATCCCGGAGAGCCGCTCGTTCATCTGCGCCATCTGGAGCTCGTAGTCGAAGTCCGACATCGCTCGGAGGCCCTTCACGATCGCTTGCGCGTCGTGCTCGCGGGCGTAGTCGACGAGCAGTCCCTTGAACGACCCGATGTGGATGTTGGCGAGGTGCGCGGTGACCTCGCGCAGCATCTCCTGCCGCTCCTCGAGGGTGAACAACGACTCCGACTTCTGGGGGTTGCGGATCACGGCCACGATGACGTCGTCGAAATGACGCGCCGTACGCTCGATGATGTCGAGATGGCCGTTCGTCACCGGGTCGAACGAGCCGGGGCACAGAGCGGTAACCACGCGCCGCAACTCCTCAGTCGATGCTCAGCGATGCACTGTCGGTGCCGTCAACAGTCAACGGTCGAAATCGTCGCAATCGTCACGAGCGTATCCCCGTAGGCCCGTTCCCACGTGGCCT
>JBKPDN010000035.1:0-7371 GCA_046727875.1 Actinomycetota bacterium
CCGAGCGCCATCACCACCGCGATGGCGTTCTCGAACGCGGGCTTGGTCATGATCTGGCGCGGCCGGATCCCGGACGCGAGGAGCTGCACGACGGCCTGACCGGACTCGAATGCGAGGTCGTCGCGGCGCCGGTCCACGGCCGGTGGCGCCGAGCTGCCGGGAAGGCTCATGCCGAGCGCCTCCGCCGCCGACGCCATCGTGTTGGCGGTGAACATCCCCGCGCACGACCCTTCGGTCGGACAGGCGCGCTTCTCGATCTCACCCAGCTCGTTCTCGGTGATCGTTCCGGCCGCGCACGCGCCCACCGCTTCGAACACGCTGACGACGTCGAGCGCCTGGTCCTTCCAATGGCCGGGGAGGATCGAGCCGCCGTACAGGAACACGGACGGAAGGTTGAGCCGGCCCGCGGCCATGAGCATGCCGGGCAGGCTCTTGTCGCAGCCGGCGAACGTGACCATGCCGTCGAATCGCTCGGCGTGCATCATGCACTCGATCGAGTCGGCGATGATCTCGCGACTCACGAGCGAGGCGCGCATGCCCTCGTGCCCCATCGAGATGCCGTCGCTCACCGCGATCGTGACGAACTCGATCGGGAAGCCGTCCGCGGCCCGGACGCCGTCCTTGGCCCGCTTGGCCAGCCGGTCGAGCGGCATGTTGCAGGGTGTGACCTCGTTCCAGCTCGACGCGACCCCGATCTGGGGCTTGTCCCAGTCGGCATCGGTCATGCCGATGGCCCGCAGCATCGCCCGGGCCGGAGCGCGCTCCATGCCGTCGGTGACTTCGCGGCTGCGAGGCTTCAAGTCTTCACTCATGGAGGCAGCGTACAGCCGCCGTTCGCGTCCCCTCTCTCGCGTTCACCCAACGACCTACGATCACGCAGCGATGGCGGCTTTGCCGACCGTCGTTGCAAAGCCGGAGCTTGCGACGGCGACAGGAGAAGCGTGAAGGTCGACGGGTCACTCAACGACAACCTCGGAGAGATACCGGGCCGGGCGCGCGAGCTCGAAGCCGCCGGCTACGACGGCGCGTACACCTTCGAGGGGCCGCACGACCCGTTCCTCCCCGTGCTCCTTGCCGCCGAGCACACCGAGCGTCTCGAGCTCGCGACCGCGATCGCGGTGGCGTTCGCCCGGAGCCCGATGACGCTGGCGCAGACTGCGTACGACCTACAGCTCGTGTCGGAGGGGCGGTTCATCCTCGGGCTCGGGTCGCAGATCCGCCCGCACATCGAGAAGCGATTCTCGATGCCGTGGTCGAAGCCCGCGGCCCGCATGCGCGAGCTGGCGCTCGCGATCCGCGCCATCTGGGCGTGCTGGCACGAAGGCGCGCCGTTGCGCTTCGAGGGCGACTTCTACCGGCACACGCTGATGACGCCGTTCTTCAACCCGGGGTCGAACCCCTTCGGGCCGCCGCGGCTGTGGCTCGCCGGCGTGGGACCGGCGATGACCGAGGTCGCGGGCGAGGTCGCCGACGGCTTCCTGGTCCACCCGTTCAGCACCGAGCGGTTCCTGCGCGAGGTCACGCTGCCCGCGCTCGAACGTGGCTTCGAGCGCGCCGGCCGGTCCCGCGACGGCTTCGAGATCTCGTTCCCGCTGATGATCCTGACCGGCGACTCCGAGGCCGACATCGCCGTCGCGGAGGACGGCGTGCGCCGCCAGCTCGCGTTCTACGGCTCGACCCCCGCGTACCGCCGGGTGCTCGACGCGCACGGCTGGGGCGACCTCCAGCCCGAGCTCAACCGGTTGTCGAAGGAGGGTCGCTGGGAGGACATGGGCGACATCATCGACGACGAGCTCGTCGACGTCTTCACCGTGCGCGGGACACCGGAGGAGATCGCGCCGCGTGTACTCGCCCGGTACGGCGACCTGGTCGACCGCATCAGCTTCAACGCGCCGTACCGCGCCGTGGCAGCCCGCTGGACCACGGTGCTCGACGGGTTCAAAGTGGGCGCGCGATGACGGCGGCTTTGCCGACCGTCATCGCAGGAGCCGGAGCTTGCGACAGCGCCGGAGAAGGCGACAAGGGAGGGCAATGAGCGTCCTCGTCGGGACCGCGGACGGGTTGTTCTCGCTCGACGGTGACGGGGCGTCGGAGCGCAAGCTCGCTGGTCACCGGATCTCCGCGTTCGGCGAGGACTGGGCCATCGTCGACGCGCAGTCGGTCGTCTACCAGACGGACGCCGGCTGGCGGCAAGCGCTCACCGTGAAGACTCCCGAACCCTCGCTCGGGATCTACGGGGCGATGGTCGCCCGCGGTAACGAGGCGATCGTCGGCTGGGGCGGCTCGCTGACCCGGGTCTTCAAGACACGACGCTTCGAGCCCATCGCCGGTTTCGAGGACGTGCCCGGACGCGACGAATGGCACGCGGTCGGCAGCCGCAAGCCGTACGTCCGCTCGTTGACGGCAACGGCCGGCGGCGTCCTGCTCGCCAACGTCCACGTGGGCGGGATCCCGCGCTCCACCGACGACGGCGCGACGTGGCAGCCCACGATCGACGTCGACGCCGACGTCCACCAGGTGCGCGCGCACCGCGACCGGCCGGACGTCGTGTTGGCCGCCGCCGCCGTCGGCCTGTGCCGGAGCGACGACGCCGGCGCGACGTGGACGGTGCAGACGGACGGGCTCCATGCGTCGTACTGCCGGGCCGTCGCGTTCGCGGACGACCTGCTGCTCGTCAGCGCGTCCACCGGGCCGTTCACGGAGCAGGGCGCGATCTACCGGCGCGCGATCGACGACGACGGGCCGTTGCAGCGCTGCACCGAAGGCCTCCCGGAGTGGCAGCCGTACAACATCGACACCGGCTGCCTCGACACCGACGGCACGCGCGCCGCGTTCGGCGGCCCCGACGGGACCGTGTACGGCTCCGAGGACGCCGGACGCACGTGGCGCGTGCTCGCCGACAGTCTTCCGCCCGTCACCGCCGTCGCGATCGAGAAACCTTGACCGAGAGAAGAGGAGACCCCGTGGCCACTGAGACCCCGACCGACACCGTCCGCCGGTTCTGCGCCGCGTGGTCGGACCTGGACGTCGACGCGATCGCCGCGTTCTTCACTGATGACGCCGTGTACCACAACATCCCGATGGACCCCATCACGGGTCGCGACGCGATCAAGTCGTTCATCGCCGGTTTCGCAGGCGGAGCCGAGACGATCGACTTCCGTGTGCACAACATCGTGGCCGACGGTCCCGTTGTGCTGACCGAGCGCGTCGACGTGTTCGTGATGCCGAACGGCAAAGTCGAGCTGCCCGTCATGGGCACCTTCGAGCTCCGTGACGGCAAGATCGCGGCCTGGCGCGACTACTTCGACATGAAGCAGTTCATGGACCAGATGGCGGGGGGTTAAGCCTCCACGTCATCGGCGGCGTACACCGAGACGTGCTTGACGCTGTCGTCCGTGAATGGCTCGCCGTCCCATCCACCCCACCGCTGCTCGAGCCGGAGACCGGCGAGCTGCGCCATGAGGTCGAGTTCGGACGGCCACGCGTACCGGAGGTGCACCGGCCAAGTTCGGGTGCCGTCGGCGGACAGCCACACAAACAGCGACTCGACGCGCTGGGCCGCGGGCTCGTGCCGGCTGACCGACAGCAACGCAGCGTCGAGGCCGACGTGCCTAACCTCGATGTGCTGGTGGCGCTCGAAACGGGTGAGATCGGGAACGAACGCCTCGATCACGAACCGGCCTCCGGGCGCGAGATGCTCGGCGACCCGCTCGAAGCAGCGCTGCTGCGTCGCCTGGTCGAGCAGCACGAAGAAGGTGTTGTAGACGACGAAGATCAGCGCGAAGCGACCGTCGACCGGCACGTGGGCGAAATCCCCGATCGTGACCGGAATGTCGGCGCCCCCGGGCTTGGCCCGCAGCTTCGCCACCATCGCCTCGCTCACGTCGACGCCCGAGATCGCGACACCGAGCCGAGCGAGCGGCAGCGCGACGCGCCCCGTTCCGATGGCCAGCTCGAGGGCGGTGCCAGGCCCGGCGAGCCCCGCCAGGCACGCGGCCGCGGCATGGCCGTCGGCGGGGTGGATCGGCAGCTCGTCGTAGATGTCGGCGATGCGATCCCCGTACGTCGCCTTCTCGTAACCTTCCGTCCCGTCCACGGGTCGATTGCATCAGATGCGCCGGCCGGCGGTGGACGATTTGCCGGGACTGCATCGCTCTGGGCGCCGCCCTACGCTGGCCTGATCCGTCCACCCCAAAAGGGGGGCCTTTCTTCATGAGCCGCACGATCGAGACCGCCGGCATCGGGCTCGCGCAAGCCAGCGTCGACCTCCGATCCTTCGCGCTGTACGGCGACGGTGGCACGCCTCGGGTCGGCTGGTTCGCCGAGGGCCTGCGCCGCCTGATGGTCGAGCGTGGATACCACGAGCTCCCGGAACCCGGCCCCGAGGTGCAGGTCGTGCTCAACCGCATCGATCCCGAGCGCCCCCGGCCCTACCGGCGCAAGTCGGCCCCGACGTTCGTCGTCGCGCTCGCCGACGTCGACGAGCCGCCCGAGGACGTGCTGCGGACCGGCTACACGTTGCTCGTCCGGGCGCTCGCCAACCTGTGCGTCATGGTGAGCAGTTGCGACGGTTTGCCCGCAGCCCACTTCGTGACGCTCGAGCAGGGCACCTACGCCGTGCACCACGAGGGCAGCGACGACGACTTCTTCGCCGCCGTGTTCGAACGGATCGAGCCGCTGGCGTCGTCGCGGCTGGTCATCGCGAACGAGTTCCGTTCCGACCTCCCCGAGGAGCTGTGGAACGGCGACGAGCACACCGGCCAGATCCGCCGCGCCGGCGAGCACCTCGACGCCCTCGACCTGCTCCCGGCCGCGTTCCCGATCGAGGAGATCCTGTCCGAGCGCGACCTACGCCACGTGAAGCTGCTGTACGGGATCGGTGGCCTCAGCTACGGCAACGCCAGCTCGCGCCGCACGGCCGACGGCCCGCTCGGCCCCGAGTTCTGGATGAGCGCGAGCGGCGTCGACAAGTCCGCGCTGACCGACATCGGCAAGCACATCCTTCTCGTGCAGGGCTTCGACGCCGAGCGCGACACGATGATCCTGAGCGTCCCGCCCGACGTCACGCCCAATCGGGTGTCGGTCGACGCCATCGAGCACTGGATGATCTACAACGAGCACCCCGAGGTCGGCGCGATCCTCCATGTGCACGCGTGGATGGACGGTATCCAGTCGACGGAGATCAACTTCCCGTGCGGGACGGTCGAGCTCGCCGGAGCCGTCGCGCAGCTCGTGCGCGAGGCTCCCGACCCTGGTCACGCCGTGATCGGGCAGCGCAACCACGGCCTCACGATCACCGGCGAGAGCCTCGACGAGATCCTCGACCGCATCGACGGCAAGCTCGTCCGCAACGTCCCCATGGACTAGATGCGTGCGCTCGGGTCCAAATAGTCCCCCAGCGCACGCATCGAAGGGCTACGCCAAACAGTCGTCGAGAAGGCTGTTCACGAGTTGCGGGTTGGCTTTGCGTTCTGTCGCCCGCATGACTTCGCCGAACAGGAAGCCGCGCTTCTTCTTGCGGACCTTGTCGTCACCCGCGCGGTAGTCGGCCACGGCGTCGGCGTTGGCGGTGAGCACCTCGTCGACGATCGATGCCAGCTCACCTTCGTCGCTCACCTGCGCGAGGCCGCGCTCCTCGACGACCTGCTTCGGTCGCTTCGGCTGGCGGAGGCACTCGCCGAGCACGTCCTTGGCGAGGTTGCGCGACAGGGTGCCGTCGGCGACGAGGTCGACCAGCTCGGCCAGCCCGTCGGGCGCCAATGGCAGCGCGCCCGGTGCCAGGCCCGTCTCGTGCAGGTACGCGAGCAGGTCGCCCGTGCACCAGTTCACGACGTCCTTGGGCGTACCGCGCCGCAACGCCACGACCGCCGCCTCCGCGAACTCGTCCAGGCCCGGCGTCCCGACCAGCACGCGCGCGTCCTGCTCGCCGATCCCCCAGTCGGCGACGAGCCGCTCCCGCCGTGCCGCGGGCAGCTCCGGCATCGAAGCCCGGACCTGTCGCCGCATCGCGTCGTCGGGGGCGACGGGCACGAGATCGGGCTCGGGGAAGTACCGGTAGTCGTCCGCCTCCTCCTTCGTCCGCATCGTGTGTGTGACTCCGGCCGCCTCGTCCCAGTGACGGGTCTCCTGCATCACGTGGTCTCCGGCGTCGAGCAGCCCGCTCTGGCGCTCGATCTCGTACTCGAGCGCCCGCCCGAGCGACCGCAGCGAGTTCATGTTCTTGACCTCGACCTTGGTGCCGAGCGCCTCGGTGCCCTCCCGTCGCAATGACACGTTGGCGTCGATGCGGAACGCGCCCTCCTCCATCTTCACGTCGGACACGCCCAGCGCCTGGAGCACGCCCCGGAGCTCACTCACGTAGGCGCGCGCCTGCTCGGCGCTGCGCAAGTCGGGTCGGCTGACGATCTCCATCAGGGGGATGCCGGCGCGGTTGTAGTCGACGAGCGAGTGGTCGGCCTCGTGGATGCGCCCGCCGCCGCCCACGTGGATGGTCTTGCCCGTGTCCTCTTCCATGTGCGCGCGCTCGATGCCGACGCGCGCGCCGTCCACCTCGAGCTCGCCGTCGACGCAGATCGGCTCGTCGTACTGGCTGATCTGGTAGTCCTTCGGCATGTCCGGATAGAAGTAGTTCTTGCGGTGGAACAGCGAACGCTCCGGCACCGTGCAGTGCAGTGCGTCGCCGATACGGAGCGCGAACTCGACGGCCCGTTCGTTGAGCACCGGCAGCGAACCGGGGAGGCCCAGGCACACCGGGCAGATGTTGGTGTTGGGCTCGGCGCCGAACTCGTTCTTGCAGTCACAGAACAGCTTCGTCGCGGTGGCCAGCTCGACGTGCACCTCGAGGCCGATCACCGCTTCCCACGTCGCGGTGGCGGTGGCCGTCATGCCAGACTCCCGCCGTGAGCGAACGACCTGATCCCGATGCGTTCGCCGTCCGGCGCGACGAGGTACGCAACGGCGTCTCGCTCGCCTACGTTCACGAGGGCGTCGGTGGCACGCCGATCCTGCTCGTCCACGGCTACCCCGAGACCAAGCGCATCTGGTGGCGCAACATCGCCCCGCTCGCCGAAGCCGGTTTCGAGGTCATCGCGCCCGACCTGCGCGGCTACGGCGACTCCGATCTCGCCCCCGACGGCTTCTACGACGTCACCGCGTACTCGCTCGATCTCTACGCGCTGGTGCACGACGTGCTCGGGCACGAGCGGTGCATCGTCGTCGGCGGCGACCTCGGCGGCGTGGTGCTCTACGACCTCGCGCTCCGCTACCCCGGGTTCGACGAGCGCCTCAGCGTCTTCAACACCCTCGTCATCCTGCGCGCCGAGCTGTACGAAGCGGCCGGCAACCCGGCCGACGACGACCGCGCCCCCCGCC
>JBKPDN010000036.1:0-2667 GCA_046727875.1 Actinomycetota bacterium
GCCCGCGGCGGGGAGGAGCGAGCCGTCGGGCAGGGCCGATCCCGTGAACGGCCATCCGAACACGTCGCTGTTGGTCCACGCGGCCGACAGGACCAACCCGCAGAACGCGCCGATGGGCAGGCACAGGAGCCGGCGGCGCACGAGTCGGGGCCGTCCGATCGTCAGCACCATCACCACGACGAGCAGGGCGACGCTCGCGATCAGCGTGTGCCCGTACGCGAGCCCCCGGAGCGGCAGATCAACGGCGAGCGGGAGCAGCGAGCCCGCGACGACGAGCCGGTAGTCCACACCCGCGCTCTGGAACACGAAGTACACGATGAGCACCGAGAACCCCGCGTACCAGAGCAGCATGCGATCAGGCGCTGTCCAGCGCCGCGTTCACGAGCGCGTCGGCCTCGGTGTTCTCCTCGCGCGGCACATGCACGAGCTCGACGTCGTCGTACTCACCGAGCAGTTCCCGTGCCCGCTCGAAGAACGGGCGCAGGTGCGCCTGCTTCACCCGGTAACGGCCCTCGAGCTGGCGGACGAGCAGCTGCGAATCGGCCCGGATCCGCACGCGCCGCGCGGGGAACTGGCGGGCCGCCTCGAGCCCGGCGACGAGGGCGCGGTACTCGGCCACGTTGTTCGTTGCCACCCCGATGCGCTCGCTCACGGTCGCGAGCCTGGTGGGCGGGTCGGTCGACGGATCGAGGACGACGGCGCCGATCGCGGCCGGGCCCGGGTTCCCGCGCGCGCCGCCGTCGCAGTAGATGACCAGTTCAGACCGGGGGGTGGTCACGGGACCAGGATGCACCCGCAGTTGTCGCAGTGGGCGACCGTCCCCGAGGGGCTCGTGCGGATCCGCTCCGCCTCAACCGACGGGATGGCCAGGTGGCATCCCTGGCACGTGTTGCCGCTCAGCCTGGCTGCGCCCATCCCGCGCGCCCGTTGGCGACAGTCTTCGTAGTCCTCGAGGAGATCGGGGTCGACGGTGGCGGCGATCTCGTCCCGTTGCGCGCGCTCGCCGCCGAGCTCCTCGTCGATCTCGCCCTCGACCTCCGACAACGCCGCACCGAGGCGCGACGCCTCGTCGTCGAGCTCTGCAACGCGGCCTTCGAGCGCGCTCACCTCGGCGTCGAGCGCCTCGCGGCGCTCCATCACCTCGAGCTCGCGGTCCTCGAGGCCACCCCGATGGCGACGGAGCTGATCGACGTCTGCCTGCAGGGTCTGAAGCTCGCGTGGAGACGTCACCTCGCCGGAGTACATGCGCCGCTCGACGTCGGCCGCCTTCTCTTCGAGCGACCGCGCCTCGTCGTCGAACCGGCGCTCCTCCCGCATCACGTCGTCGCGGCGCGCCGTCGCCTCCTCCCGCTGCTTCCGAACCGTCGTCAGCTCGGCCTGCACCGACTCGAGCGCGGCGCGCTCGGGCAGGGTGTCACGCCGGTGGCAGAGGCGATCGATGGCGGTGTCGCGGTCCTGGAGCTCCAGCAGCGTGTCGAGCATCACCGAAGCGTCAGTGCCCACCTCGGTGAGCCTAACGACACCGACGGGAGCGGCCCGGCATCACGACTACTTGGCAGCCCCGCCGCCTCCGCCACCTCCGGGAGCTGTGGTGGGCGCGGGTGGCGTGACCGGCGGCTGGGTCGGTCCTGGCGCCGGCGGAGGCGCCGGCGCGGGCGCGGGCGCGGGCGCGGGCGCGGGCGTCGGGGCCTCGGTTGTCGTGTCGGGTGTCGGGAGCTGCGGCGGCTTGACGTCGATGGTCCGACCCTTGGTCTGGTCGATGAACTTGCCCGGCGCGGAGCATGCCGGCCCTGGGGGCGGGAACGAGTCGTTGGGCGCGTTCTGCGTCGCCGGGATCATGAAGTTGCGCCAGATCGTGTTCGGGATCCCGGCCCCGAACCCGGCGCCCGTGAGGTCGAGTTCGGCATTGCCGTGCCACACGAACGACACGAGGTCGGGGGTCCCGCCGAGGAACGCGGAACTGATCTTCAGGTCGTTGGTGCCCGTCTTGCCGAAGGCGTCCTTGCCGGGGATCCCCTCGCCGGCGGCGGTGCCGCTCGGATCGTCGATGGGGCCATGGAGGATGCTGACCTCGCAGTTGGCCACGTCCGGGTCCATCACGCGGGTGCCGGGCCGGCCGGTCTCGTCGAAGACGACCTTGCCTTCGGGCCCGACGACCTTCGACACGAAGATGGGGTCGTGGTGGATGCCGCCACCCGCGATCGTGGCCGTGATGTTCGCCATCTCGAGCGGCGTGATCGAGATGACACCGAGCGTGAATGTGAGGACCCGCCACTCGTTGACCGGCTGGCGGCCGGCGACGTTGGGCCGCATGCCCATCTTCTGAGCCATGTCGATGACCTTGTCCATGCCGATGCCCGTCGAGATGCGCACGAACGCGCAGTTCACCGACTCCGCCGTGGCCTGGTCGATAGTGATCGAGGAACCCCCGGGCCCTTCGGCGTTCGTCGTACCCACTGGGCCGAATCCGGGCACGACGCACGGCGCGTTCCCGTCGACCTGGTCGTTGCGCGAGCCCCCGTTCTGGAGGAGCGTCGCGAGCGTCGTGACCTTGAAGCTGGATCCGACCTGGCGGCCGGCGCCGTCGGTGGCGAGGTTGAACTTCGACTGGCTGTACGGCCGGCTGTCGGTCATGGCCTTCACGTAGCCGGTCTTCGGGTCCATCGC
>JBKPDN010000037.1:0-4424 GCA_046727875.1 Actinomycetota bacterium
CGAGCTCCGAGGCATCTCGGAGATCTACGCATGTGACGACGCGAAGGAGAAGTTCGTGCGTGACTTCGTGGCCGCGTGGGACAAGGTCATGAACCTCGATCGCTTCGATCTCGCGTAATCGACGTCCTCGGTTTGGTCACCAGTTCGACGTGAACCGGCGACGCGCACCGAACGACAACGTTTCGGCACCACTGAGGGACACGGAACGGCACGTCGGGGGGACTCGGGTCAGCTCGGCGGAGGACACGCGTACATGCACTGGCGGCGTATTGAGAACTAACCGGCGTCCAATGGGTGCCTCCTCTTCCCTGACGGATCGGATGCCCTGAGGCCCCTCGGTTCGGCCGTGACAAGCCCTGCGATTTTGTATACAAACTGCATGTCCGGATTGTCCGGGGGCGGGCTGGCGAGGGGGGCTCCATGATCGGACGACGGTGGGTCCTGCTGGTGGGCGCGCTCGTGGTCGTGGGCGCGCTGTTCCCGACGGCGGCGGCCGCCCGGCCACAGCAGCAACAGCCGACGGACAGCGAGATCGGCGTCACGGGCGACACGATCCGCATCGCCGTGATCGCCGATGTGGACAACCCGGCCCGGCCCGGTCTGTTCCAGGGCTCGGTGAACGGCGTCAAGGCGTTCGCCAAGTTCGCCAACGACCACGGCGGGCTGGCCGGCGGGCGCAAGGTCCAGGTCGACTTCATCGACTCGCACCTGAGCTCCGACGAGGCCCGCAACGCGCTGGTCCAGGCGTGCCAGGAGGACTTCGCCATCGTCGGCACGACGGCGCTGTTCATGAACAACATCGAGCCGATGACGAGCTGCGTCGACAAAGCCGGGAAGAGCACCGGCTTGCCCGACGTGCCCGTCCTCCAGACCGAGATCGAGCACCAGTGCTCACCGGTGTCGTACCCGGTGATCGTCGTCGGCCTGGACTGCGCCACGAAGGACCAGCCGGACAAGAAGGTCACGGTCAGCGCCGGGCCGCCCAAGTACTTCATGAAGCACTTCAAGGGCCTGCACGGCCCGTTCGTGCTCGCCGGCGACCTCAAGTCGACGGTGAACGCGGGGCTCCCCGTCGTGAAGACGAACACGGATCTCGGGATCAAGTCCGACGGCGAGTTCAAGGTGTCGGGGCTCTCGCCCCAGACGGCGTACACGCCGATCGCTCAGGAGATCAAGGCCAAGGGCAGCACGTACGCGCAGAATCTCGTCGACTACAAGGCCGACGTGTTCCTGCGGAAGGAAGCCCAAACCCAGGGCGTGAACACCGTGAAGGTCTGGGATTGCGCGCTCCAGTGCTACGACCGGAGGCTGATCGAGGAAGGTGACACGGCGGTCGAGGGCCAGTACGTCTCGCTGTTCTTCGTCCCCTTCGAGGACGCGAAACAGAACAAGTCCGTGAACAACTACTTGAAAAACGTCGGTGGTCGCGACCAGGCGGACGGTTTCGGCGCCCAGGCGTGGACCGCCGGGCTGTTCTTCCGGGACGTCGTGAACAACGTCGTGAAGGCCGACGGGAACAACGGCCTGACCCGAGCCCGCTTTCTCGAAGAGGCGGCGAAGGTCCACGACTTCACCGCCGACGGGATGCTCGGCCCGACGGACGTCGGCGGCCGGAAGGTGAGCGGGTGCGGTGTCATCCTCCAGGTCAAGGAGGGCAAGTTCGTGCGGGTGACGCCGGCGAAGAAGGGCACGGTCGACTGCTCGGGCGGTACGAAGACCGTCCGGGTTCGCTTCGAGTAGGGCGTCAAGTTCGAGAGAGCGGCCCGACGTCGGTCAGCTCGATCACGTTCCCGGACGGGTCGGTGACGAACGCGGCCCGGACCGGCGTCCCGAAGTCGACGCGCGACGACGGCTGGCCGAGCATCTTCACGCCGGCCGAACGCATCGACTCGATCGTCGAGTCGAACTCGTCGGTCGGCACGTAGAGCGCGAAGTGCGGGAAGCCGGGGCCGGGTGACACCGGCTCGTCGGCAACGGCGAGGTGCAGCTGCAGGGAGCCGACGCGCAGCCAGAGGCCCGGGAAGCCGAAGTCCGGCCGGGGGAGCACCTCGAAGCCGAGGACCTCGCAGTAGAAGTCGCGCGCGGCGTCGAGGTCCGTCACCGAGATCGCCACATGGCTGTAGCCGGAGACGGTGGCGGCCATGGCGTCAGCCTCGCACTCCTGACAGCCGACCAGTGAGGTTCACCATCGCCTGGTCGAACATGTCGCCGATCATCGTCTTGGCCGCCGGGATCGCCGCTTCCATGTCGGCACCAGGCTCGACGGCGAAGGTCCAGCGCACGGTGCTCCGGTTGTCGTCGCCGTCCACGACCCATTCCTCGACCAGCGCGTCGATCAGCGAGTCGGCGCTCTCGTCGACGCGGTACGCCCAGCGCCGGGGCTCGTCCCACGCCAGGATCGTCTCGCGGTATTGCGACTCGCCCATGTGCATCTCGCGACGCGAGCCGACACCGTGGGGCGGCGGGGTCTCGTACTGACCCCCCTCGTGCCCCGGCCACCACGTCCACGTCGAGGGATCGTCGCTGATCGCGGCGAACACTGCTTCCTGCGGAGCAGGGACGGTTGCCTCGAAGACGAACCGGTGCGGCGCTTTCTCGATGAAGTCGAGCTCGACCGTGCGCAAGCTGTGCGTCATGGCGTACAAACGTAGACTCTTCCGAGAACGCGTGGCGACAGCCGACTGCGTAGCAGAGAAGAAGCCAGGGGGCCCGCGATGCCGACGATGCGCTTCAACCACATGGAGCTGACGTTCCCGCGCGGGACGCTCACCACCGAGCTCCGCGAGGAGATCGACGCGTTTTACGGGAGCGTGTTCGGATGGGTCGGCGTCGACGCCGAGGTCGTCGGCCAGATGTGCCACATCCTCCTGTCGGAGGAGGCACAGCAGTTCATCCTGCTCGCCGAGAGCGACAAGCCCATCCAGTCGCCGGGCTATGACCACCTCGGTCTCCTGTTTGCTACCCGCGAAGAGGTCGACGAGAAGCTCGAGCAGGTCAAGCGGTACCAGGAGAAGGACGACCGTGTGCGCATCAAGGAGTACGACGACCTCGTCACCGGTGACCTCACGACCCGCGCGTTCTACGTGAAGTACCTGCTTCCGATCTTCTTCGACGTGCAGGCCCTCGAGCGCGCCGGGCAACCGATCGGCAACGCGCTCACGTAACTCTCCCCTTCGGGACGGAGCGGCCCTTCTGGTACTGCTCCTGCCACTCCTTGGGCGGCGGGTCGGCGCGCTTGGCGCCGGCGCCGAACAGGCGGGGCATCTCGGCTGCGAGCTCGGCGGCGGTCCAGCCGCGGTCGTGCCGCTCGGCCTGCGTGTCGACCTCCCACGTGCGGACGTGCTCGACCATGCCGCCCCGCACCTGGAAGCACTGGCCTGACAGCCAACCGGCCGCCGGCGATGCGAGGTAGCAGACCATCTCGGCGACGTGGACCGGGTCCGTGGGGTCGAACGTCTCCTCCTCGGCCTGGGCGCGGTCGATGCGCCAGCCGATGTTGGCGAGGCGGGTGCGCGCCGACGGCATGATCGTGTTGGCGGTAACGCCGTAGGGCGCCATCTCGGTCGCCACCGCGTCGGTGAACGCGGCGACGCCCGCCTTGGCCGCCACGTAGTTCGACTGGCCCGCGCCGCCGTAGAGGAGCAACCCCGTCGAGGTGTTGACGAGCCGGCCGTAGCCGCCTCGTCCCGCCTTGTGCTCGGCACGCCACCACCGGCACGCGGGCCGGCTGACGGAGAAGGTCCCGGTCAGGTGGACGCGCAGCACGTCGGCCCACTCGGCGTCCTCGAGGTTGAAGACCATATGGGGGCGGCCGATGCCGGCGTTGTTCACGACGATGTCGACGCCGCCCCACGCGTCGAGCGCCGCCTGCACGAGCGCGTCCCCGCCCTCCGGCGTCGAGATGTCGTGCGCGTCGGGAATCGCGTCGCCGCCGGCGTCACGGATCGCGGCGACGGTCTCGTCGGCCGGCGTCTCGCCGGTCGCGGCGCCGTCAGTTGCGACACCGACGTCGTTCACGATGACGCGCGCGCCATATGCCGCGAGTCGCGTGGCCTCGGCCCGGCCGATGCCGCGGCCGGCTCCCGTGACGACCGCGACCCTGCCCTCGAGCATGCGGTCGCTCACGTCGCCTCCAGCACGGGCTGGCGGCCGCGGGCGGCGAACTCTGCCCGCAGCGCGTCGACGTCAGCCGGGGTCAGGCGCCGGTACGCCCCACCCTTCTCCTGCTGCCACCACACCGGGTCGTCGGTCTCCCATCGGTCGCGTCGCAGCACCCGCTTGAGGACCTTGCTCGTCTCGGTCACCGGCAAGGTCGCGGCGACGCGCACGAACCGCGGCGTCCATTTCGTGCCCAGGTCGGGCTGGGCGGCGAGGAAGGCGCCGAAGCTGTCGGGCTCGAACGTCGCGCCCGGCCGGAGCTGGAG
>JBKPDN010000038.1:0-14876 GCA_046727875.1 Actinomycetota bacterium
GGGCCGGGAAGCTCACCCGCCTGACGCCGCGCGAGCCGCGGAGTCGCGCTGCGCCCCGGCAGCGCCCGCACCGCCAGGCCCGGCCGGTTCGGGTGCGTGCCCAGCCGACGCGCGCGCAGCCGTCGCGCCGCCCGGCCCGCAAGAAGGCGGCCCCACGCCCTCCGCGAACGTCACCCCTCCGCACGTATCTGGCGCACCGCAAAGAGCGACGCGCGGCGCGTCCCGTCTGGAAGCCGCGACCGAACGCGACGCGCCGGCGGCTGATCGGGCTCCTGGCCGCCCTGATCGTTGGCTTCGCCGCCGTCGGCGCGCGCCTGGTGGACCTCCAGGCCCTCGGCCGCGATCGCTACACGCGTCTCGGCCTCGACCAGCGCGTGCGCACGGTGCAGCTGGCAGCTGAGCGCGGCAGCGTGTTCGACCGCAACGGCCACGACCTCGCCGCGTCCGTGCCCCAGCAGACTGTGTGGGCGAACCCGCACGTCGTCACCGACCCGGCGGCGTACGCCGCCCAACTGGCCCCGGTCGTCGGCGTCGACGCGTCCGCGCTGCAAGATCGCCTCTCCCAGCGCGACAAGGGATTCGTGTACATCGCTCGGAAGGTCGACGACGCCACCGCGCTGAAGGTAAAGGCGTTGAACCTCCCGGGCGTCGACTTCGTGCCGGAGTCGAAGCGCTTCTATCCGGACGGCGCCCTCGCCGCTCCCGTGCTCGGCTTCGTCGGCACCGACAACAACGGGCTCGGCGGGCTCGAGGCGCAGTACAACAACCAGCTCGCGGGGAAGCCCGGCGCGGTGCGCGTCGAGCGTGACCCGCAGGGTCGCCAGCTGCCCGGCGGCGAGCGCAGCGTGACCGAGTCGAAGCGGGGCGGCGATCTCGTGCTGACGATCGACCAGAGCCTCCAGTACCAGTCCGAGCAGATCCTCGCCGAGGAGGTCACCAAGGCGAAGGCGAAGGGCGGCATGGCGATCGTCATGGACGTGACGACGGGTGACGTCCTGGCGATGGCGAACGTCGACGGCGCGACCAAGGACCATCCCGCCCAGCCGGCGTCGCCGGACGAGCGCAACCGGCCCGTCGTCGACGTCTTCGAGCCCGGCTCGACGAACAAGGCGATCACGGTGGCGGGTGCGCTCCAGGACGGCGTGGTGAATCCGGACTCCTGGTTCCAGACGCCGAGTCAGCTGACGGTCGACGGCACCGACTACAAGGACGAGGAGCTACACCCGCAGTCGATGACAGTGCGCGACATCGTGCGCGAGTCGTCGAACGTCGGCACGATCCAGATCGCGCGCAAGCTCGGGAAGCAGCGCTTCGACGCCTATCTCCGAGCGTTCGGATTCGGCTCGTCGACGGGTCTCGGGTTCCCGGGCGAGGCCGACGGCCTCATCCTCCCGCTGTCCCAGTACAACGACACGAGCCTGGCGTCGATGCCGATCGGCAACGGCCTCGCGGTCACCGCCATGCAGATGCTCGACGTGTACACGACGATCGCCAACGGCGGAAGCACCCGGCCGCCGCGGCTCGTGGATGCCACGGTGGGCGCCGACGGCGCGCGCCACGACGAGCCGATTCCCGAGTCGCGCCCGGTCGTGTCGCCGTCGACGGCAGCCACCATGCGCTCGCTGCTGCAAGGCGTGGTCGAGAGCGGCACGGGCACGAAGGCCCAGATCCCCGGTTACTCCGTCGCCGGCAAGACCGGCACCGCGCGGAAGCCGCCCTACGACAAGCCGCCGTACCGCTACGTCGCGTCGTTCGCGGGCTTCGCTCCGGCCGAGTCGCCGCGCCTGTCGGCCATCGTCGTGCTCGACGAGCCCCAGGACAACTACTTCGGCGGCCAGGTGTCGGCGCCGGTGTTCGCCCGGATCATGGAGTTCGCGCTGCGCAGCGAGCGGGTCCAGCCGGGCGCGCCGGCGCCGGCCGCGCCCGCCGCGCCCGCGTACGGCGGGTCCTCGGGCCCGGCCGATACCCTGACGCCCGCCCCGTGAGCCAATGGAGAGGACGGCCGTGCGCTTGCACGAGCTCCTCGGCGGAGTCGGCGTTCTGGGGTGGGTGGGGGACCGGGGCGTCGACGTGACTGCCATGACGCACGACAGCCGCCGCGTCTCACGCGGCAGCTGCTTCGCGTGCATCCCGGGAGCCGTCACCGACGGCCACTTGTACGCGCCCGACGCCGCGGACGCGGGTGCCGTCGCGCTGCTTGTCGAGCGCGAGCTCGAGGTCCCGGTGGCGCAAGCGCGGGTGGCGAGCGTCCGCGCCGCTCTCGGCCCGGCCGCGGCGACGTTCTACGGCCATCCGTCTCGGTCCCTCCACTGCCTCGCCGTGACCGGCACCAACGGCAAGACCACCGTGACGTACCTCCTCGAGGCGATCGCCCGGGCGGCGGGCGACCGGGTCGGGGTGATCGGCACCGTCGGCGCGCGCATCGACGGTGAGCCGGTGCCGCAGGAGCGGACGACGCCCGAGGCCGACGATCTGCAGGCGCTGCTGGCGCGCATGCGCGACGCCGGGGTGCGCACCGTCGCGCTCGAGGCATCGTCGCACGCGCTGGACCAGCGCCGTATCGACGGCACGTGGTTCACGGCGGCGTGCTTCACCAATCTCAGCCAGGACCACCTCGACTACCACGGCTCGATGCCGGCGTACTTCGAGGCCAAAGCGCGCCTCTTCGATCCCGCTCGCACGGCGGCGGCGGCCGTGAACGTCGACGACCGCCACGGGCTCCAGCTCGCCCGCCGGGCGGACGACGCCGGGCTCCCCGTACTGACGTTCGCCCGGTCCGACCAACGACGCAGCACCCGGGTCGACGTGGTGGCCGAGGACGTGACGCTGGGGTCCACGGAGACTCGGTTCGTGCTCGCCGACCGGCGTACCGGGAAGCGCGCGGCCATCGTGTCGCCGCTCCTGGGCCGGTTCAACGTCAGCAACGCGCTGGCTGCCGCGGCCACGGCGCTCGCGTCCGGCGTACCTCTCGTGGCCGTCGCCGAGGGGCTCAACTCCCCGGTGGTCGTCCCCGGGCGGCTGGAGCGCGTGGTCGCCGGTCAGCCGTTCACGGTGCTGGTGGACTACGCGCACACTCCGGACGCGCTCATGCGCGTGCTCGAGACGGCGAGGCCGCTCGCCGAGCGCGGGCGCGTGGTCACCGTCTTCGGCTCCGGCGGCGACCGCGACCGCGAGAAGCGACCGGCCATGGGCCGCGCGGCCGCGGCCGGCGCCGACGTTGTCGTGCTCACGTCCGACAACCCGCGCTCGGAGTCCCCGGAGGCCATCGCGAACGCGGTGCTGGACGGGCTGCGAGACGGGCCGGCCACGGTGGCGGTGGAGCTCGACCGGCGCGCGGCGATCCGCCACGCGCTGAGCGAGGCGCGGCCGGGCGACGTCGTGGTGATCGCGGGCAAGGGTCACGAGAGCGGCCAGACGATCGGCGAGCGAACCATTCCCTTCGACGATCGCGTCGTCGCCCGCGAGGAGCTGGAGGCGCTCGGATGCGCCTGACCGCGAAGGAGATCGCCGAGGCGACGGGGGGCAAGCTCACCGGCGCCGGCAGTGCGAGCGCCGCTTCCTACGCCATCGACACGCGGCGACTCGACGCGGGCGGCTGCTTCGTCGCGCTGCGCGGTGAGCGCGACGGCAACGACTTCGTCGCCGACGCGTGGGCGCGCGGCGCGACGGTCGCGCTCGTCAGCAGCGCACCCGGTCGCGTTCCGAAGGGCTGTGCCGCCGTGCGCGTCGACGACTCGCTGGCCGCCCTGGGAACCTTGGGACACTTCGCACGTCGGCGGCTGCCGGCGGCGACCGTCGTCGGGATCACCGGCTCCGCCGGCAAGACGGCGACCAAGGATCTCCTCGCCGCCGCTCTCCGCGCGACGCATCGCGTGCACGCGAGCCCGTTGTCGTTCAACAACGAGGCCGGGGTCCCGCTCACGCTCCTCGGGGCCGGCGAAGACACCGAGGTCGTGGTGATCGAGATGGGCGCCCGGTTCGCCGGCAACATCGCCGAGTTGTGCGTGATCGCCGAGCCGCAGGTAGGTGTGATCACGCACGTCGGCATGGCCCACGCCGGGCCCCTCGGCGGACGTGAGGGCATTGCGCGTGTGAAGGGCGAGTTGCTCGAGGCGCTCGATCGTGACGGCACCGCCGTCCTCGACGCAGGGGACATGTTCACGCCCAAGCTGGCGGCGCGAACGCGGGCGCGCGTGCTCACCGTCGGTGTCGGCGACGCGCCGGGCGCCCATATCCGCGCCGTCGACGTTGTGCTCGACGACGAGCTCCGGCCCCGCTTCCGGCTCGTCACGCCGTGGGGCACGACGCCCGTGAGCCTTTCGGTCAGGGGCGAACGTCAGGCGTTGAACGCGGCCATGGCCGCCGCCGTCGCGCTCGAGCTCGGCGCGCCACTCGAACGGGTGGCCGAAGGCCTCGAGCGTGCGGAGACCGCGGCGTGGCGCATGGAAGTCACTCGCACGGCGGAAGGCATCACGATCGTCAACGACGCGTACAACGCGAGCCCCACGTCGATGGCGGCCGCGCTTCGCTCGTTCCGCCACCTCGCCACCGGCAAGCGACACATCGCCGTGCTGGGGGAGATGCTCGAGCTGGGCAACCACGCGCGCGCGGAGCACCAGCGGATCGGGCGTCTGGCCGTCTCGTCGGACGTCGACATCGTGATCGCAGTGGGATCCGGCGCGCGGCCGATCGCCGACGGCGCGCGTCTGGCTGGCGGCGGAGCCCACGTCATCGAGGTCGACGACGCCGACAGCGCGAGCAAGGCCGTCGCCGAGTTGGTCCACGCCGGCGACGCTGTTCTCGTCAAGGCGAGCCGGGCCGTTGGCCTGGAGCGCGTCGCCGAGTCCCTGACGGCTGCGGTGCGCGCGTGATCCCGCTCCTCCTGTCGGGATCGGCCGCCTTCCTGCTCAGCGTCTTCGGCACTCCCCTTCTCATTCGGCTTCTGCGGGCGCGGGAGATCGGGCAGAAGATCCGCGACGACGGGCCGTTCACGCACCCGCACGCGGCGAAGGCGGGAACGCCCACGATGGGCGGCATCGCGATCATCGTGAGCGCGTTCGCCGGCTACGTGGTCGCACACGTCCGGACGAACGACATCAAGTTCGCCCGCGCCGGTGTGACACTGATGCTGCTCATCATCGCGATGACGGCCGTCGGGTTCATCGACGACTACCTAGGGGTCCGGAAGGGCCGCAACCTCGGACTGCGCAAGCGCGGCAAGACATCCGGGATGCTTGCAGTCGCGGTCGGCTTCGCTCTGCTCGCGTTGCGCTACGTCGACACGTCGACGCATCTCTCGTTCACGCGCCTTATCGACCTCAACCTCGGCACGTGGCTCTGGGCCGTCTGGGCGATCGTCATCATCCTCGGCTCGGCGAACGCCGTGAACATCACCGACGGGATGGACGGGCTCGCCTCCGGAGCAGCCACGCTGGTGTTCTTCGCGTTCACCGTCATCGCCTTCTGGCAGTTCCGCCACCCGGCCGTGTACGGGTCGATCGGCGGGACGACCACGCCGGGCGGCTTCGCCGCGAACGCGCTCGATCTCGCGGTGATCGCCGCGGGGATGGCCGGCGCGTGCGCCGGCTTCCTGTGGTGGAACGCGGCGCCCGCGCGAATATTCATGGGGGACACCGGGTCGCTCGCCATCGGCGCCGGGGTCGGGGGGCTCGCGCTCCTGACCAACACCGATCTCCTGCTGCCGATCCTGGGCGGCTTGTTCGTCGTCGAGACCCTGAGCGTCATCGCGCAGGTCGTCGCGTTCCGGGGCTTTCATCGACGCGTCCTGCGCATGGCGCCCATCCACCACCACTACGAGGTGGGCGGCTGGCCGGAGTTCACCGTGATCGTCCGTTTCTGGCTGTTCGCCGGCCTCTGCGTCGCGTTCGGGCTCGGCCTGTTCTACGCCGACTTCATTCGCATCCCGGGGGTGATCGAGTGAGCCGCGTGCTCGTGCTCGGGCTCGGCGTCACCGGCGAGGCCGTCGTCCGGCATCGCGCCGCGGCCGGCGACGACGTCACAGTGGTCGAAGACGCGCCGGCGGATGACGACGTGTACCGCGAACGCGCGTCGGCGGCGCGCGTGGTCGGTGCTGCGATCGTCGAGTGTCCGTCGCCCCGTCGGTTGGCCGACCTCGTCCGCGACGCCGACCTGCTCGTCCCCAGCCCCGGCGCGACGCCCCGGCATCCTGCGATCGCGGCCGCCCACCGGGCCGGCGTACCCGTCCGCGCCGAGGTCGACCTGGGCGCCGAGGTCGCCGCCGCGCGGGGGAAGGCGCTCGTGGCCGTCACCGGCACGAACGGCAAGACGACCGTGACGACGCTGATCGCAGCGATGCTCGACGCTGCCGGCGTGCCGGCGCTGGGGGCCGGCAACATCGGGTTCGCCTTGCTCGACGCCGCCGATGCCGAGGCCGACGTGCTCGTGGCCGAGGTCTCGTCGTTCCAGCTGGCGTCCACAACGGAGGCGTTCCGTCCCCAGGTCGCTGTCCTGCTCAACGTCGCTCCAGACCATCTCGACTGGCACGGCTCGTTCGGCGAGTACACCGCCGCCAAGTCGCGGGGATTCGCGAACCAACGCGACAGCGATCTCCTGGTGTTCAACGGCGACGACGACGTCGCGACCCGTCTGGCAGAAGCCGCGCCCGCGCGACGCGTTGCCTTCTCGCTGAAATCGCGCGACGACGCGTTTCGAATCGATGATGGCGTCCTCGTGGACCCCACCGGCGCGGCGATCGTCGACGTCGCGCCGCTGCCCTTCAGCGCTCCGCACGACCTCGCGAACGCGCTCGCGGCAACCGCAGCTGCTCTGGCGGCCGGTGCGACGAGCGACGCCGTCGAACGCGCGCTGCGCGAGTACCCGAGGCTCCACCATCGCGTCGCGCGCATCGGCAATGCTGGTGGTGTGCACTACTACGACGACTCGAAGGCCACGAACCCGCACGCGACGGTTGCCGCTGTCGGCGCGTTCGGTGAGCGCGAAGGTCGCGTCGTGCTCCTCGCCGGTGGGCGCAACAAGGGCCTGGACCTGTCAGTGCTCCGCCCGCTCGCGTCGCGCCTTCGCGCGGTCGTCGCCATGGGCGAGGCTGCGGACGATGTGGACACAGCGTTCGCCGGCACGGTGCCCGTCATCCACGTCGACTCGATGCGCGACGCCGTGGCTACTGCCGCGCAACGCGCACAGCCGGGCGACGTCGTGCTGCTCTCACCCGCGTGCGCATCGTTCGACTGGTACTCGAGCTACGCAGCTCGGGGAGACGACTTCGCGCGCGAGGTAGCGCGTCTGAGCGAGCGAGGTGTCGCGTGACCGCGGCGACGGCATCACTCCACGCGCTCCGGCACCGGTGGGTCACCGCGGGTGCGGAACGGACGCCCAATTACCTGCTGCTCGTGGCCACCGTCGCCGTCCTGAACGTCATCGGTGGGGTGATGGTGCTCTCCGCCTCGTCGGTCTCGTCGCTCACGGACTACGGGTCGGCGTGGTACTTCTTCGAGCGCCAGGTGGCGTGGACCGCCGTGGCTGCGATCGCGTTCATGGTCGCGGCGCGAATCGACTACCACGCGTGGCGCCGGTGGACCCGACCCCTCCTCGTCGTGAGCATCGTGCTCCTCTTGGCCGTGTTGGTCCCGGGTATCGGAATCGAGGTCGCCGGGTCGCGCCGCTGGCTCGGCGCCGGCGCCCTCCGGTTCCAGCCGACGGAGATCGCCAAGCTCGCGCTCCTCGTATACGCGGCCGACCTCCTCGCCCGCCGCGTCCGTGACCTCCACGACTGGCGTCGGGTGCTGCGCCCCGTTCTCATCGTCCTCGCCGTCATCGGCGCGCTCGTGCTGCGCGAGCCCGACCTCGACTCGACGATCGTGCTCCTGCTGATCGCGACCACCGTCCTCGTCGTCGGCGGGATCCGTCTCCGCCACCTTGCCGTGTTCGGCAGCGTGGCGGTGATGGCAGGAACCCTGCTAGCACTGGCCGAGCCGTACCGGCGCGCGCGTGTCTTCGCGTTCCTGAACCCGTCATCCGGCTCGTCGAGCACGAGCTACCAGATCTCGCAGTCGCTCATCGCCATCGGCAGTGGCGGCTGGACCGGCGTCGGGCTCGGCGCCGGACGCGCAAAATGGCTCTTCCTCCCGAACGCGCACACGGACTTCATCTTCGCCATCATCGGCGAGGAGCTCGGCCTCGTCGGCTGCCTCCTGGTCGTCGGCTTGTTCGTCGCGTTCGCCGTCCTCGGGACGCGTGCCGCGGCGCGAGCGCCCGACCGCTTCGGCACCCTGCTCGCGGCGGGCGTGACGGCGTGGGTCGTCGGCCAAGCCGCGATCAACATCGGCGCGGTCATCGGTCTGCTGCCCGTCTCGGGCATCCCGCTCCCGTTCGTCTCGTTCGGCGGGTCCGCCCTCGTGTTCACGATGGTTGCCGCCGGCATTCTCGGGAACGTCGCCCGCCAAGCGCGGTGACGCAGGCCGGAGCGGAGGGCGAGGTCTTTGCGGTGATCACCGGGGGCGGGACCGGGGGTCACGTGTACCCGGCGCTGGCGCTCGCCGGTGAGCTCGTCGCCCGGGGTCACGCACAGGACACGATCCGGTTCGTCGGGGCACGTCGCGGCCTCGAAGCGCGCGTTGTTCCCGGCGCCGGGTACGCGATCGATCTTCTGCCCGGGCGGGGTCTGCAGCGGCGGCTGACGCTGGCGAACGTGCGCGCCGCCTGGGACACGATGGTGGCGTTCGTGCGAGCGCGCCGTGTCGTGCGCCGGATGCGGCCCGAGGTCGTCGTCGGCGTCGGCGGGTACGCGTCCCTGCCGTGCCTGGTCGCGGCGCGTCTTCGGCGGGTGCCGGCGGTCGTCCACGAGCAGAACGCGGCACCAGGGCTCGCGAACCGAGTTGCGGTGCGCATGGGGGCGCGGGCCGCCGTCTCGCTGCCGGGCACGCCCCTCCCGGGCGCCGTGCTCACCGGCAATCCCGTCCGGGCCGAGGTCGCAGGAACGCGGCGAGCCCCCGATCCGGCCCTGCCGTTGGTGGCGGTGTTCGGCGGGAGCCTGGGTGCCGGCCGGATCAACGACGCTGCGTTGGATCTGTACGACCGGTGGCGGGACCGGTCCGATGTCGAAGTGCATCTCGTGACCGGTTCGCGAAACTACGAGGCGTGCTCCGCGCGATTGAGCGCGATCCGCCGCCCGGGCGACGCGCTGCGCTACGAGCTGGTCGGGTACGAGGACCACATGGAACACCTGTACGCGCGCACAAAGGTGGCCGTGTGCCGAGCCGGCGCCGTCACGGTCGCCGAGCTCGCGGCCGCCGGCGTCCCGGCGGTGCTCGTGCCGCTCCCGGGCGCGCCCGGCGACCATCAGACGCGCAACGCGGCGGCGTTCGTCGACGCAGGCGCGGCCGTGGTCGTGTCCGATGACGAGTGCGACGGCGCCCGCCTGGACGCCGAGCTGCGCACACTGCTCGCCGACCCGGCGCGCCTCGACGCGATGGCGGCGGCCGCGAACGGGCTCGCTCGCCCCGACGCCGCCGCCCGGCTCGCGGACCTGGTGGAGGAGGTCGCCGGTGCCCGCTGACGCGCGCTACGAGCTCGACCTCTCGTCGCCGCGGCGGGTGCACATCGTCGGCATCGGCGGCGCCGGGATGAGCGCGATCGCCACGGTCCTCGCCCGCATGGGACACCGGGTCACCGGCTCCGACCTCAAGGAGTCAGGGGGGGTCGAGCGCCTCCGACTCCTCGGGATCCGTGCCGACGTCGGCCATCGCGCGGAGAACCTCCCGCCTGACACCGACGCCGTGGTCGTCTCCACGGCTATTCCGGCCTCGAACCCGGAAGTCCGCGCCGCCGTCGAGCAGAGCCTCCCCGTGCTCCGCCGCGCCGACGCGCTCCGTGCACTCACCGCGACGCGCCGCACGGTGGCGGTGGCCGGCAGTCACGGCAAGACGACGACGTCATCGATGCTGGCACTGATCCTGCGTGCCGCCGGATGGCAACCCAGCTTCATCATCGGCGGCGATCTCAACGAAGTCGGCACCAACGCCGCCTACGACGCGGGGGAGTGGCTCGTCGTCGAGGCCGACGAGAGCGACGGCACGTTCCTCGAGCTGGCGTCGGACGCCGCCATCGTCACCAACATCGAGCCCGACCACCTCGACTACTACGGCGGCTTCGCCGAGCTCACCGACGCCTTCGACACGTTTCTCGGGGGCATCGACGGCGCCCGCGTGGTCTGCCTCGACGATCCCGTCGCCCGCCGGCTCGCCGGCGCCCATCCGGGCACGGTCACGTACGGATTCGACGATGACGCGACCTATCGCATTGCGTCATACCAGGGCGAGCGAACCGGCAGCCGCTTCGCTATCCATTGCGGCGGCGCGGAGCTCGGCACGATCGAGCTGCCGGTCCCGGGCCGCCACAACGCCGTCAACGCCGCCGGTGCAGTCGCGCTGGCGCTTGAGCTCGGTGCGCCGTTCGAGGCCGCGGCGGAGGCGCTGCGAGGTTTCGGCGGTGTCGCGCGCCGCTTCCAGTTCCGGGGCGAGATCGACGGGGTCACACTCGTCGACGACTACGCGCACATCCCGGGAGAGATCACGGCGATGATCCGTGCCGCCCGCGAGGGCGGGTGGCGCCGGGTGGTCGTCGTGTTCCAGCCGCACCGGTACACGCGCACGGCGCGACTCTGGCGTGACTTCGCCGACGCGTTCTCGGACGCCGACCTCGTCGTGCTCACTGACGTGTTCGCCGCCAACGAGACCCCGCAGCCGGGCGTTTCCGGTCGCCTGATCCTCGGCGCCGTCCTCGACGCGCACCCCGCGCTGCCCGTCGTGTACCTGCCTCGGCGCGCCGACGTGGTCCAGCACGCGCTCCGTCTCGCGCGACGGGGCGACGTGGTGCTGACGCTCGGTGCCGGAGATCTCACGACCGTGCCCGACGAGTGGCTGCTGCAGGCCGCGTCGTGAACGTGCCCGACGATTTCGCCACACTCGCGAGCGAGCTGCGCGAGCAACTCCCTGACGCGACAACCGAGCACGCGCCGTTCGCCGAGTTGAGCACATACCGGATCGGCGGCCCGGTCGCCGTGCTCGTGCGCGTGCACTCGGTCGACGAACTCGCCGCCGTCGCCGAGACGGCGCGCCGCTACCAGCCGCGCTTGTTGGTGATCGGCCGCGGCTCGAACCTGCTGATGTCCGACGCCGGCTTCTCCGGCCTGGTCGTGCTGCTCGAGGGCGACTTCGAGGCAGTGCAGCTGCCGGCCGGCGACCGCAACGGGGGCGGGGACGCGGCGCCGGTGGTGCGCGCGGGTGGGGCGGTTCCGCTGCCGGTACTGGCGCGGCGAGCAGCGGCGAGTGGCCTCGCCGGGTTGGAGTTCTTCGTCGGGATCCCGGGGTCGGTCGGTGGCGCGGTGCGCATGAACGCGGGCGGACACGGCCGCGAGACCGTCGAGGTGCTCCTCCGCGCGTGGGTCGTTGACCTGCTCGACCGCGATGTGTCCGCCGCCCCGGAGCTGCGTCCCGTCGCCGACCTGGACCTCGGCTACCGGCGCTCGAACCTGCGCCCGAGCGAGGTGGTCACCGAAGCTGAGTTCGCCGTCACGGCAGACGACCCCACCGCGTGCGAGGGGCGCGTGGCCGAGATCGTGCGTTGGCGGCGGGAGAACCAGCCCGGGGGCCAGAACGCGGGGTCGGTGTTCCGGAACCCGCCCGGCGACAGCGCCGGCCGGCTCATCGAGGCCACCGGACTCAAGGGCCTGCGCGTCGGCGGGGCGGTGGTGTCCGACAAGCACGCCAACTTCTTCCAAGCCGAGCCAGGCGCGACCGCCCGCGACGTGCGTGATCTCGTGTCCGAGGTCCGGCGCCGCGTCGCCGACGCCACCGGGGTGCAGCTGGAACCCGAGCTCCACGTCGTCGGCGACGACGCCGAGGGCGCATGACGACCCGCGCGCGACCACGCCCGAAGCGGCCTGCCCGCCCCAAGCGGAAGCCCGCGCCGCGCAAGGCGATCGACCCCCGCATCCGGGACCGTCGCGTCGCGGTGAAACGAGCCGAGGGTCGCCGGCGCCTCCGGTGGCTCATCGCGCTCGTGCTCCTCGGCTGCCTGGCTGGCGCTGCGTGGCTCCTCATCCATTCGGAGCTCCTCGACGTCGAGCATGTCCGCATCACCGGGGCGCAGCACGCGACGGCTGACGAGCTGCGCCGCGCTGCTGACGTCCACCGAGGCGACCCGCTGCTGTTCGTCGACGTGGGTGCGATCGAGGCCGAGGTCGAGCGGGTCCCCTGGGTCGACCGCGCCCGTGTCGACCGGCGCTTCTCCGGTGACGTCGACATCCACGTGACCGAGCGCCGCCCGGCGGCGTGGGTGCGCAGGGCGCCCGACCGGGTCGCGCTGGTCGACGGGCGGGGCCGTGTTCTCGCCGACGCCGCCGAACCGCCGGCCGATCTCCCGGAGCTCGGCGGCCTCGCGACAGTCCCACGCCCGGGACGCGACATCGCTGCCGTCGGTGCGGCCGGCATCCTCGAGAGGCTCCCCGCCGAATTGCAGCTTCGCACCGCTCGGGTCGTCGCCCAGGGCGGAGCCATCACGCTCGTGCTGCGTGCCGGGCCGGAGATCCGGCTCGGGACGGCCGATCATGTCGCGGCGAAAGCACGCGCCGCGCTCGCTGTCCTCGGAGCGACGGCGGGCGCGCCGCCGGCGTACATCGACGTGCGCGTGCCCGCGGCGCCGGTCACCGGCTGAGGCCGGCCGCTCTGTGCTTCGGATGTTGATCGTGGGGTTTGTGTCGGGTAGCGTGACCGACCACTCGCAGCGGTTGACATAACTGTCGGCTGTGCTCGTGGCGCAGGGTTTCCACCCCGGTCGCCGCGACCTGCGAGAATGCTCGTTACCCCGGCAGGGGCCGCGGGTGAGGGCCGGCGACGCGACGCCGGAGGGCGCGAGACCGTCCGACAAGCGCGTGAACGAGAACAAGAAGGCCGACATGCTGCATGACGTGCAGAACTATTTGGCCGTGATCAAGGTCATCGGCGTCGGTGGCGGCGGCTGCAACGCGGTGAACCGCATGATCGACGCGGGTCTCAAGGGCGTCGAGTTCATCGC
Source organism: Actinomycetota bacterium (assembly GCA_046727875.1). GTDB lineage: Bacteria > Actinomycetota > Acidimicrobiia > IMCC26256 > JACDBD01 > JALZAA01. Next base: position 13,072 of record JBKPDN010000038.1, read on the forward strand.
CGTCAACACCGACGCACAGGCCCTGCTCATGAGCGACGCCGACGTGAAGCTCGACGTCGGACGCGAGCGGACGCGAGGCCTCGGCGCGGGATCCGACCCGGAGGTCGGTCGCGACGCCGCCGAAGAGCATCGCGACGAGATCGAAGAGGTGCTCAAGGGCGCCGACATGATCTTCATCGCCGCCGGCGAAGGTGGCGGCACGGGCACCGGGGGCGCCCCGATCATCGCCGAGATCGCCCGCAGCGTCGGTGCGCTCACGATCGGGATCGTCACCCGTCCGTTCACGTTCGAGGGCCGTCGCCGCGCCATCCAGGCCCAGAACGGCGTCGAGTGGCTCAAGGGCAAGCTCGACACGCTCATCGTGATCCCGAACGACCGCCTGCTCCAGCTGTCCGACGAGCACACGTCGATGCTCAACGCGTTCAAGATGTGCGACGAGGTGCTGCTGCAAGGTGTGCAGGGCATCGCCGACCTGATCACGACGCCCGGCCTCATCAACACCGACTTCGCCGACGTGCGCATGATCATGAAGGACGCCGGCACGGCCCTCATGGGCATCGGGTACGCGTCGGGCGAGGGACGCGCGATCAGCGCGGCCCGGGCCGCCATGGCCAGCCCGCTGCTCGAGGCGAGCATCGAGGGCGCGCGCGGCCTGCTGCTCAACGTCTCCGGACCGTCGGACCTCGGACTGTTCGAGGTGAACGAGGCGGCCGAGATCGTCTGCCAGTCCGCGCACCCCGACGCCAACATCATCTTCGGCGCCGTGATCGACGACGCCCTCGGCGACGAGGTCCGCATCACCGTCATCGCTGCCGGCTTCGACCGGTACGAGGGCGAGCGGAACCGCGGGCGTGCCGGCGAACGGCGTGCGCAGCCGCTCGGCCTCCAGGAAGAGGAAGCGGCGCTCGGTGGCCCGGACGACCTCGAGTTCGACGACGACGAGTTCGACGTCCCCGAGTTCCTGAAGTAGCGCCCCGAGGCCACGCTTGGGGCACATCGCGCTGGAGGTCGACGGGGCGCGCGTCGCGTTCACCGACCGGCGCGGCGGCGTTTCCCTCCCGCCGTACGACACCGCCAACCTCGGCTTCGCCACCGGCGACGACCCTGCCGCCGTGACCGAGAATCGCCGGCGGGTCGCAGCCGAGCTCGGTGGCGGCCCCGACGCCGACGGCTGGGCGTGGGTCCGCCAGGTGCACGGCACCGCCGTCGTCGAGGTCGACGGTCCCGGTGGCGGCGGTGACGCCGACGCGCTCGTCACCGCCGCGAGCAGTCTGCCCCTGCTCGTGTTGGTGGCCGACTGTGTCCCGATCGCGCTCGTCGCCGGCGACGCAGTGGCCGCCGTGCACGCCGGTTGGCGGGGACTGCTCGCCGGCGTCGTCGAGGAGGCCGTGGAGGTGGTCCGCAGGCGAGGAGGCGACGCGGTCCGCGCCGTGGTCGGCCCGTGCATCTCGCCCGCGCACTACGAGTTCGGCGCCGCCGAGCTCGAGCGGGTCGCCGAGCGCCTGGGACCCTCGGTGCGCGCCCGCACCGCCGGCGGCACGGCCGCGCTCGATCTGCGGGCCGCCGTGGGGGCGTCCCTTGCGCGCGCCGGCGTCGCCGATCGCACTGACGTGGACGTCTGCACGTACGAGTCGGCTGATCACTTCTCGCACCGCCGCGACGGGATCACCGGTCGACAGGCGCTTCTCGTCACGCGGGCACCGTGAGCGGCGTCGCGGAGGCTGTGGCCGAGGTTCGGGAGCGGATCGCAGCCGCGGCGCGCCGGGCCGGCCGTGATCCCAGCGCGGTGCGACTCGTTGCGGCGT
>JBKPDN010000039.1:0-12697 GCA_046727875.1 Actinomycetota bacterium
GCCAGTAGCCGCGGAGCTCACGCCGGCTCAGCCGAGCGGGCGCGGATCGGCCTCCTGGACGGAGTGGATCAGGTCGTCGCCGATCGGCAACGGCGCGCAGCCGTGATTGTGTTCACACACACCGTCGAAGCGCGCCGTGGCCGCCTGGTGGCAACTTGCGCAGTTTCCGCCGAAGCGGTTGACGACCTCGGTCGTGCCCCGGTTCTGGATGACCGTGCCGTCGGCCGAGACCGACAGGAAGAAGAACTCCCAGTCTCTCGTCCGGGGACTGAAGCCCTTCTCGCGCTTCACCATCGCCTCCTGCGGTACGAGCTGGATCATCGTGCCGACGGGGTACACGCCGCCCTTGGGTGAGTTCGCAACCGCGACCGCTTCCCTGAGATGGCCGAGACGGTTGTCGACGTAGAAGCCGCGCACCTTCGTCATCGTGTGCAGGTTCCGGAAGTCGGTGGCCTGCGCCATGAAGTCCCGACGAGACTTCCGCGGCGGCTTTGTGGCCGGGCCGGACGACCCGCCGCTGCACGCGGCGAGTGTGGCCGTGATCGCGACGGCGATCACAACGGCGGGCGCCAACGTCGTCAGAGCACGCCGGATCCAGCTCGTCACTGATCGTCCCCCCGGGCCGGGCTACCCAGGTACCTACGGTCGCGGGCCGCGACGGGATTGTCCGCGTCGCCGCTAGGAATCACCGGGGGAAAGGAACGGGCGGAACCGCTCGAGGAGGCCGTCGACGCCGGCGCCGTGGAGTGTCATCCCGCCGTCGACCACCAGGTTCTGACCCGTCATGAACCGGGCGAGGTCCGAGCACAGGAACACCACGACGTCGGCGATGTCTTCGGGCGCGCCGATCCGCTGGAGCGGCGTCTTCGCCTCCATGTGCTCGACCATGCCCTCGAAGCCGAGGAGCATGTCCGTCAAGCCGGTGTGGATCATGCCCGGGGACACCGAGTTGACGCGGATCGTGGGCGCGTACTCGTGGGCCGCGTTCGCGGTGAGGGCGACGACGCCCGCCTTCGCGGCCGAGTAGGGCGCCTCGCCCGCCGACGGGCGCGTCCCGCTGATCGACGCGGTGCTCACGATGCTGCCGCCCCCTCCCGCGAGGAGATGCGGCGCGGTGGCTTTGATGCCGTGGAAGACGCCGCCGAGGTTGAGCCCGACGATCCGGTCCCACTCCTCGATCGGCCAGTCGTGCACCTGCGCCATGGTGCTCGCGCCCGCGTTGTTGAACACCGTGCTGAGACCCCCGAGCTTGGCGGCCGCGTCGTCGACGGCGGCGCGGAGCGCGGCGTAGTCGGTGACGTCGACCCCGTACGCGAGCCCGTCGATCTCCTTCGCGACCTGCTCGGCCGCGTCGCCGTTGACGTCGACGACCGCCACTCGGGCGCCCTCGGTGGCCATCCGACGGCACGTGGCCCGCCCGATGCCGGAGCCTCCGCCGGTCACGATTGCCCGCTGCCCGTCGAGCAGATCCATGCACGCCTCCTCCGGGGATTCGCATCGTACCTATTGCGTTGTGGCACACCACGCAAGAACGCACGCGCCGCGCTCCGGCGTCGGCCGTCGACCAAGATGGCCTGCGATGTGGAAAGCGACGCTGAAGGGCATCATCGCCCGCAAGCTCCGGCTGGCGCTCACGACGCTTGCCGTGCTCCTCGGCGTGGCGTTCGTCAGCGGCACCTTCGTGCTCACCGACACGCTGCAACAGTCCTTCGACGAGATCTTCCAGCGGACGGTGACGGACGTCGACCTTGTCGTCCGGGCTCGCGATCCGTACACGGGAGGTGGGTCGCAGCGCACACGCATCCCCGGCACCGCGCTCGACCGGGTGCGGGCGGCCGGCGGCGTCGCGACCGCCGATGGCGCGGCATTCGGGTACGCGCAGTTCGTCGATCGCGACGGGCACTCGATCCAGAACGGGCTCGCGCCGACAATCGGGCTGACATGGCCGGAGTCCGGCACGGGGCCCCTCCAGCTCGTCGACGACGGGAAGAGCCGCCCGCCACGCGGCCCGCGCGAGGTGCTCATCGACGCCGGCACCGCCCGTGAGCATCACCTCGCGGTCGGCGATCACGTTCGCGTTCTGCTCCAAGGCCCGGCCGAGCGGTTCACGATCGTCGGTCTGTTCGGCCTCAAGGGCCAGACGGACCTCGGCGGCGTCACCGTCGCCGCGTTCGATCTCTCCACATCCGAGCGCGTGCTCGCGTCACCGGGAGTGATCGACGCGATCTACGTCACGGCCGACCCGGGCGCGTCGCAGCATGCGACCTCGCGCAACATCGCCGTTGCGCTCGGCCCCGCGTACGAGGTCGTCCCGGCTGCGAAGCTGGCCGAGGAGCGCGCGGAGCCGGTTCGACAAGGGGTCGGCAATCTGCGCAACGCGCTCGCAGGATTCGCAGCCGTCGGCCTGGTCGTCGGCTCGTTCATCATCTTCAACACGTTCGCGATCCTCGTCGCGCAACGCACCCGCGAGCTCGGAATGCTGCGCGCCCTCGGCGCCAGCAGAGCTCAGGTGCTGGGGTCGGTCGTCGCCGAGGCCGCCATCGTCGGGATGGTGGCCGCAGGCATCGGCCTCGCGGCCGGGGTCGGGCTCGCGCGCGTGCTGCTGCGCGTCGTGGGCTTCGCCCGCCTCGGACTCGGGGCGCCCGCGTCCGGAGCCGTCGTGCTCGGCCGGACGGTGATCGCGGCGCTGATCGTCGGCCTCGTCGTCACGGTGGCGTCGGCGATCATCCCGGCGGTGCGCGCAGCGAGGACCTCGCCGGTGGCGGCGATCAACGAGCTGCCAGGCGCGGGGCCGGCGCGGCTGGGCCGCCGAGCGGTGCTCGGTGTGCTCGTGGGAATCGCGGGCCTCCTCGTCCTCGCGCTGGGCCTCCGGATCGATCCCGCCGACCTGGTGCAGCGCGTCCAGGTCGTCGCCGTTGGCGCTCTGCTCGCGTTCTTCGGGGTCGTGATGCTCGTGGCGACGTTCGCGCGCCCGATGTCGAGAGTCATCGGCTGGGTGCTGTCCCGGCGCAGCGTGACCGGCCGCCTCGCGCAGGGCAACGCCATGCGGAACCCACGCCGGACTGCGGCGACAGCGTCTGCGCTCGTCGTCGGACTGAGCCTCGTCTGCCTGGTCGCGATCCTCGCTGCGTCGGTGAAGTCGTCGATCCGCGCCGGCGTGCGCAACGGAGTCCGCGCCGACTACGTGATCAGCGCCACGGAGCTCACGCCGTTCTCTCCCCAGGTGGCCACGCGGATCGCCGCGCTCCCCGCGGTGCAGGCGACGACCGGTCTGCGGCTGGGCCGTGTACGAGTCGACAACCGTCAGCAGCTGCTCATGGCCGTCGACCCGGCCGTGCTGGGACAGGTCCTCGACCTCGACATCCGCGCCGGCGGGGTCGACGGGCTCACGAGGGGCGGCATCCTGCTCGCCCAGGACGAGGCCGACCGCTATCACGTCGGCCCGGGTGACCGCCTCATGATCACGTTCCCGCAGACCGGTCCGGTGGAGGTGCCGGTCGCCGGGGTGTACGGGCGAAAGCAGTTCACGGGCGGCTTCCCGGTGCCGCTCGGCGTCCTCTCGATCAAGAGTGAGGAGGCGAACTTCGGTGGGACACAGCAGGACACCCTCGTATACGTGAAGGCGAAGCCCGGCCAGACCGCCGCTGCGCGCACCCAAATCGAGCAGGCCCTCGGCAACAGCTTCCCGAACGTCGTTGTCAACACGCGGCCCCAGTTCGAAGGCATGCAGGAAGGGACAGTCGACCAGTTCGTCGCGGTGCTGGTCGCGCTGCTGATCCTGTCGGAGATCATCGCCGTGCTCGGGATCATCAACACCCTGCTGCTGTCCGTGTACGAGCGGACGCGCGAGCTGGGGCTCCTGCGCATCGTCGGGATGTCGCGGCGGCAGGTCCGGCGGATGGTGCGCGGGGAGTCGGTCATCATCGCCGTCATCGGCGGCATCGTGGGTCTCGGCGTCGGCATCTTCTGGGGCTGGGCGTTCACGACCGCGCTGCGCGAGCAGGGCCTCGACCAGTTCGACGTGCCCCCGCTCCAGGTCGCTGCGTTCCTCGTGTTCTCGGTGATCGCCGGCACCCTCGCCGCGCTCCTACCGGCGTGGCGCGCCTCCCGCCTCGACGTGCTCGAAGCAATCGCCGAGGGAGCGACCACGACCCGACGCACCTTCAGGGGGCGTCGACGCGGCTCTCGTCAGCGGCGTCGGGGCGGCGCCCGACGAACTCGATCGCGGCGAGGTACACGAGCAACAACAGCGCGAGCACGAGGATCGTGAGCGGACGCGGCTGGTCCCAGGCGAACAGGATCAGGAACGCCAGCGCCACGCCGGCGACGCGCAGTGCGCCCTTGTGCGCGGCGACCCAGACGCCGACGGGTCCCGGCTCCCAGCCCGGCTGGTCGGCTCGGCCGCCGAGGGCACCGATGAGCCGACGCGCGCCCTCACGGATGCGCACCGCGAGCCGCGACGGCCCGCTCAGAAACGCGGCGAGGGCGACGACGAGGCCCAGCACCGCGATGGTTCGGATGCCGTTGCGCAGGAGGTTGGTCAGGATGTCGAAGGCGGCGGCGGCGGAGTCTCGCGGGTGCTTCGGTCCCGACACCGCGTTGAGGTAGGCCGATCTCGCCAGTGCGATCGCAGCGGCCATGACGGCCATCGCGATTACGACACCGAGGCCCCAGCGCATCAGCGTGCGCCGTCGATTGCCCGAGAGGAGGAGCGCGATCGCGAGCACGACGAAGACGAGGACGACGAGCACGATGCGCAGCCGGTCGAGCAGGTGCACGGCACTGCGGGCCTTTTCGAGCTGCTTTGCATCGAACAGCTCGACTTGCAGGTTCTTCTTGCTGGCGTCCTGCAAGACGGAATCGAAGACGGTGACCCCCCGGTCGTCGAGGCGCTTGATCACCGTCTGGATGATCGGCGTCAGATCGAGCACGACCTTGTCGTTCTTGATCGAGACGTTCTTGCCCTCGCCGGTCAGGGCCTTGACGACGGCGGCGTGGGCGCGTTCGTTGGCCTTGCGCCACACGGTCTGGAACTGATCACTCGCGAGTGCTCGGGTTGCGGCGTCGCGTGTGAACGTCTTGACGCCCGATGCGATCGGTCCGGCAAGGAACTGCGCCCTCTCAGGAAGTGCGTCCTTCGCCTGCTGCTCGACGTTGACCTGCGAGAACAGCCTGTTGGTGATCTGGTTGGCGATGTTGTCGGTGATTGCCCTGTTCGAAGCCAGCGGCGCGACTGTGTCGACGTACTTGTTCGTGTCGAGGACGAGGTTCCGGACCCAGACGGTCACACCTGCCACGGGCACCAGCACCACGCTCACGATCACGAGAATCGCGACCAGGGCTCGACGCCAGCGCGGCAGCTTCCGTACCGGTGCGGAGGGTTCGGTCCCGTCCGTCATTCGCTCACCTTCCGTACCGCGACGCGTCAGGTTGCCGCTTCTGGAGGATGTCCCGCACCCGCCGGCGTCGCATCACCCCGATGGGGTGATTGGGGCTCGCTGCGGAGACGGTCGCCGAGGGGTCAGCCGCTACCATCGTCGCCTCACCGGGCGGTTAGCTCAGGGGGAGAGCACTTCCTTGACGCGGAAGGGGTCAGAGGTTCAAATCCTCTACCGCCCACACTGAACCTCCTGATCAGCGGCACTTTACGGTGCAGCTGATACGCGTGACACCGCCGTTGGGTCGTGGCTGGGCCGCGAGAGATCTTGCGGTCCATGGTTCGGGCACGAGCAGCATTCCTGGGCTGAAATAGTCGAATGCCCGAGCGCGAGCGCTCCGAGCTGACCGACGCGAAGAAGCGGGCAAGCTCGGCCGGGATCGTCCTCGTGACGCTGGCCGCGGGTCAGTTCCTGATGACCCTCGACAGCTCGGTCATGAACGTGTCGATCGCGACCGTCGCCAAGGACGTCGACACGACGGTGACGGGGATCCAGACGGCCATCACCTTCTACACCCTGGTGATGGCGTCGCTGATGATCACGGGCGGCAAGGTGGGCCAGATCCTCGGCCGCAAGCGTGCCTTCGCCATTGGCTGTGTCATCTACGGCTGCGGTTCCTTCACGACCGCGATCGCGCCCAGTCTCGCGGTGCTGGTGGTCGGGTGGTCAGTCCTGGAAGGAATCGGCGCCGCGCTGATCATGCCCGCGATCGTCGCGCTCGTGGCCTCGAACTTCGCGCGCCCCGAACGGCCTCGCGCGTACGGACTCGTGGCGTCCGCCGGCGCGATCGCTGTTGCGGCGGGGCCCCTGATCGGCGGCCTCTTCACCACGTACCTCTCGTGGCGTTTGGTGTTCGCCGCCGAGGTCGTGATCGTGCTCGTGATCCTCACGCTCACGCGGCGGATGGCCGACACTCCGGCCGAGCCGGGCGTTCGGCTCGACCTCGTGGGGACGGGCTTGTCCGCGGTCGGTCTCGGTTTCGTTGTCTACGGGATTCTGCGGTCGGGCGCGTGGGGGTTTGTGCAGTCGAAACCGGAGGCTCCGGAGTGGCTCGGGCTGTCGCCGGTGGTCTGGCTGATCTTGACCGGGGGAGTGGTGCTGCGCCTCTTCCTGGCCTGGGAGAACCACCGGCTCGCAGGCGGCGACAGCGCGCTCATCGATCCGGCGATGTTGCGGAACCGGACACTGCGTGGCGGGCTCACGGCGTTCTTCTTCCAGTACCTCCTACAAGCCGGGCTGTTCTTCGCAGTGCCGCTGTTTCTCTCGGTCGCGCTCGGCCTGTCCGCGATCGCGACGGGCGTCCGGCTGCTGCCGCTCTCGATCACGCTCCTCTTGGCTGCCGCCGGCATTCCCAAGGTGTTCCCGAATGCCTCGCCGCGCCGGGTCGTGCGGCTCGGTTTCCTCGCGCTGTTCGCCGGCATCGTGGTGATGATCGCCGCGCTCGACGCCGGGGCGGGGCCCGAGATCGTGACCTGGCCGATGCTGCTCGCGGGGCTCGGTGTCGGTGCGTTGGCGTCGCAGCTCGGCAGCGTGACCGTGTCGTCGGTGCCTGACGAGCAGAGCGGCGAGGTGGGCGGTCTGCAGAACACGTTGACCAACCTCGGCGCGTCGATCGGAACCGCGCTCGCAGGTGCCGTGCTCATCTCGGCTTTGAGTTCGTCGTTCTTCAGCGGCATCCAAAACAACCCAAAGATTCCGGAGAACGTCACCTCCAAGGCACAGGTCGAGCTTTCCGCCGGCATCCCGTTCGTGTCGGACAAGGACTTGAAGACCGCGCTCGACAAGGCGGACGTACCGCCGACGACGGCGGATGAGATCGTCGACGAGAACGAGACGGCGCGCCTCGACGGTCTCAGGGCCTCGCTGTCGGTTCTCGCGGTCATCGCGCTGATCGCAGTGTTCTTCAGCCGCAGGATCCCCACCCGTCAACCGGGTGGGTCGCCCTCCGACGCGTGATGGGACCGCACGGCGAACCCGTGGTGCAAGATCACAGGTTCGCCGTGCAGTCAGATCGTCATTCGGGCTCGCCGTAGACCACGAGGCCGTACACGACCAGCGTGGCGAGGAACATGACGACAAGCGACGTGATCGGGAACACGAAGATCCACAGCATGTTCGTCACGACCGCGATGGACGCCAAGATGACGCCGATCCATCGCGCCACCTGCGAGCGGTAGAAGACCCCGATGCCCGCGAGCACCAGGATGATGCCGATGATCAGGTAGAACCAGCCCCAGCCACCCAGCTTGTCGGCGTACAAGAGCCCGTTGATCTTCGTGTCGGCGCGGTCGAGGGCCCACAGCCCGTCGACGACGTCCAGCAGACCGACGATGATCAACATCACACCCGCGAACCCGATCCAGCCTGTGCCTGCCTTTTGACCTTGGGCCGTTGCCATTTCCGCCCTCCGTGTCAAATGCGCGCTGTCGCGAGCCTGTGGCCGCGATGCGGCGCGCGTGATGCGCTGATTCTTTCCTAACGCAACCTGTCGTGTGTTACAAGCACCTGACTGTGGAAAACGCCCGGCTTTGAGCTAGTCGGACGGCTCGATGACGAGCTCCATGCGTGCCATCGCGTCGAGCCCGGCGCCAGCGTCGCAGAATCGAAGAAGAAGTCAGGGTCCGAGGCGAACAGCTGGCGCGGGGTCGGCGAGGCGCAGCTCCAGGTCGGTGCGGGCGCCGATGTCCTTCGGGAAGTCGTTGACGTGGGAGGCCATGTCCCGATTCTGATCGGTCGACCCGCTCCGAGGCGGCAATCTCGGCGAAACCAAGTCATGACCGCCGTGCAATCCCGGCGGGCGTAACCTCGAAGGGGTACCGCTTCCCCGGAGGTACGGCATTGTTCATCGACGGATTCGTCCAGCAGCTCCCGGACATCGATCCCCAGGAGACGGACGAATGGCTCGATTCGCTCGACTCCGTGGTCGACATGCGCGGCAAGTCCCGCGCTCGCTACCTCCTCACCCGCCTCATGGAGCGGGCCCGCGAGCAAGGGGTCGGGGTGCCGTCGTCGGTGTCGACGCCGTACCTCAACACGATCCCGCCCGAACAGGAGCCGTGGTTCCCGGGGGACGAGTACCTCGAGCGCCGCATCCGGGCGTTCATCCGGTGGAACGCGGTCGTGATGGTCGCCCGGGCGAACCGCCGTTTCGACGGTCTCGGCGGCCACCTGTCGACGTACGCGTCGGCGGCGTCGCTGTACGAGGTCGGGTTCAACCACTTCTTCCGGGGCAAGGCCGACGGCGGGTTCGGCGACCAGGTGTTCATGCAGGGGCACGCCGCCCCCGGGATCTACGCCCGCGCTTTCCTCGAGGGCCGGATGCACGAGTCCGACCTCGACGGGTTCCGTCAGGACGTCAGCGGCGGTCTGCCCAGCTATCCGCACCCGCGCCGGCTCCCGGACTTCTGGGAGTTCCCCACGGTGTCAATGGGGCTGGGCCCGATCAACGCGATCGCGCAGGCGCGCTTCAACCGGTACCTGCTGCACCACGAGCTCGCCGACACGAGCGCGGCGAAAGTGTGGTGCTTCGTCGGCGACGGCGAGATGGACGAGCCCGAGAGCACCAATGGGCTGTCGCTTGCCGCTCGTGAGCAGCTGGACAACCTCATCTTCGTCGTGAACTGCAACCTGCAGCGCCTCGATGGGCCGGTGCGCGGTAACGGCAAGATCATCCAGGAGCTCGAGGCGATCTTCCGCGGCGCGGGCTGGAACGTGATCAAGGTCGTGTGGGGCCGCGAATGGGACGACCTCCTGGCGCGAGACGTCGACGGCGTGCTCGTCAACAAGATGAACACCACGGTCGACGGCGAGTTCCAGAAGTATGCCGTCGAGTCGGGGGCGTACATCCGGGAGCACTTCTTCGGACCTGACCCGCGACTGCGCAAGATGGTCGAGCATCTCTCCGACGACGACCTGCGCAAACTGCCGCGCGGCGGGCACGACTACCGCAAGCTGTACGCCGCGTACAAGGCGGCGGTCGAGCACGAGGGGACGCCGACCGTCATCCTTGCCAAGACGATCAAGGGTTGGACGCTCGGGCCCGACTTCGAGGCGCGCAACGCGACCCACCAGATCAAGAAGATGACGGAGCAGGAGCTCAAGACCTTCCGCGACCGCTTGTACCTCGAGATTCCCGACGAGCAGCTCGAAGGCGACGCGTTGCCGCCCTATTACCACCCTGGTATCGGTTCGCCCGAGAACGAGTACATGATGGCGAGGCGTCGGGCGCTCGACGGCTTTCTGCCCCAGCGCGTCGTGCGCCCGCACGTGCTGCCGATGCCGAACGACGATGCATTCACGGACCTCCTCGCGGGCACGGGCGAGAAGGTGCGGGCATCGACGACCACCGCGTTCGCGCGCCTGATCCGCAAGCTGCTCGCGCAACCCGAGCTCGGCAAGCGCATCGTTCCGATCATCCCCGACGAGGCGCGCACGTTCGGGCTCGACGCATTGTTCCGCGACATCAAGATCTACTCGCCGCTCGGCCAGCAGTACGAGCCCGTCGACGCCGGGCTGCTGCTCAGCTACCGCGAGGCCAGGGAGGGGCGCATCCTGGAGGAGGGGATCACCGAGGCGGGGTCGATGGCGTCGTGCACGGCCGTCGGCACCAGCTACGCGACGTGGGGCGAGCCGATGATCCCGTTCTTCATCTTCTATTCGATGTTCGGGTTCCAGCGTGTGGGCGATCTCATCTGGAGCTTCGGGGACCAGCGCGGCCGCGGCTTCCTGCTCGGCGCCACCGCCGGGCGCACCACGCTCGCCGGCGAGGGTCTCCAGCACTGCGACGGGCAGAGCCATGTGCTCGCGTCGGCGATGCCGAACTGCCGTGCCTACGACCCGGCGTTCGCGTACGAGATGGCCGTGATCGTGCGCGATGGCATCACGCACATGTACGGCGATGAGCAGGCGGATTGCTTCTACTACCTGACCCTGTACAACGAGAACTACACGATGCCGCCGATGCCCGAAGGAGCCGAAGAGGGCATTGTGCGCGGCCTGTATCGCTACCGGCCGGCGCCGGGGGAGCAGACGCACCGCGCGCAGCTACTCGGGAGCGGCACCGCACTGCGCGCCGCGGTGCTGGCGCAACAGCTGCTGCTCGAGGAGCACGACGTCGCCGCCGACGTGTGGAGTGCGCCGAGTTACAAGCTGCTGCGCGAGGAGGCGCTGTCGATCGAGCGCTGGAACCGTCTGCACCCGACCGAGCGGGCACGCGTCCCGTACGTGACCGAGCAGCTCGGGCCGACCGAGGGCCCGATCGTCGCTGTCACCGACTTCATGAAGATGGTGCCGGATCAGATCGCGAGGTTCGTGCCGCAGCCGTTCGTGGCGCTCGGGACCGACGGCTACGGGTTCTCGGATACGCGCGACGCGCTGCGCCGGCATTTCGAGGTCGACGCGGCCCACATCGTCGTGGCGACACTGAGCGCGCTGGCGATGCAGGGCGACGTCAAGGGCGAGGCGGTCGCGGAGGCGATTCGCCGCTACGGGATCGACACCGAGGCGATCGACCCCCGTCTCACCTAGGCCGGGTCAGCTGGCCCGGCGGCCTCCGTGGTCGGGATCGCTGCGCCGCTCGTCGATCGCGAGCGGGTCGTCCGCGTCCCAGTCGTCGTCGTGCTCGTCCTTGTCGTCGTCCCAGCCGTCGTCGTCTTTGACGGTGCCTTCCTCGACGTCGGCCAGCGAGCCGCTGCCTTCGGAGAAGAGGTCATCATCGAAACCCTGCTTGAGCTCGCGGGCCTCGCGGAACCGCCGGGCACGTCCTTTTCTGGGCACCTCGTCACCTACCTCGCCCGCGCCGGAACGGGCGGGCCCGGCCGGCGCGTCAAGCGCCCCGGAACCGGCCACGGCCGGCCCCGGCAGGGATCTCGACCCACCATGATGCCGCACGCCGGACGGGTCGTGTGCGCAATCCGCCGGGGGATGCCGAGAAAACGGCACAACTGCGCCGGCCGCAGGCACCGGTCAATCGACGAACGGGCCCGGATATCCTCGTCGCTCCCGGGCGCTTAGCTCAGCGGGAGAGCGCTGCCTTCACACGGCAGAGGTCACTGGTTCGAAACCAGTAGCGCCCACGGTAAAGGTGCTGGTCAGAGGGGGGCGGCGCTCAAGGCCGTGCGTTTGGCAATGGACTTGGTAATGGTTCAGCGTTCCGTACTCGGTGCCACGGCCATGTCGTGCGGCGCGGGAACGCCTGGCGAGTCCACGTCTACCTGGGCGTCGACGCCCGGACGGGCAAGCAGCGCTACCCGACCTGCACCGTCCGCGGCGCGAAGCGGGACGCCGAGAAGGTCCAGCCCAGAGTCCGTGGTCAAGTGCCCTCGTTCAGCCGGTGTCAACGGACCCGTCGTGCGCGACTGACTGGGCAACGCGTCAGCGATGCCGGGCGCGCAGGACGACGTCGGCGATGTGCGGGGTGCCGGGCGGTGGGTCAATGCGCGGCTCGACCGCGTGCAACTCGACCGTGAAGTCGTCGCCGAGCAGGCGGCCGAGGTCGTCGGCACCGACGTAGTCGGCCGGGTCGACGCCCCGCGACTTCATGTGCTCGCGGTGCTCGTCATCAAGGTCGTGGTAGACGGCGAGCAGCAACCCGCCAGGGTGCACCGCGTCGAGCAACGTCCGCACAGCTGCCTCGCCAGCGGCCTTGGGCAGCGCCGGGTACTGCATCGACACGAGGTCGAACGAGCGGGGCGGAAACGCTGTCTGCAGGGCGTCCCCGCAGATCCACTCGACCGCGGCGCCGGCCAGCTCGGCAGCCTCCCGCGCCCGGCGTACGGCGACATCGGAAATCTCGATCGCAGTGACCGTCCAGCCGCACCGAGCGAGCCAGATCGCGTCGGCGCCCTCGCCACAACCGACGTCGAGCGCCTGCCCCGGGGTGAGCTGGGCGACCTCGGCGACGAGTCGCCCGTTCGGCCGCCCGCTCCACCTCGCCCCGTCGCGTTCGCTGTACCGAGTTTCCCACTGGGCGGCCTGGGCCGCTGCGTCGAACTGCTCCTCGCCGGGTGCGTGCTCGTGCATGGTCCGCACGGTAGAGCGCCATGCGCCTGGTGCAAAGCGTGCACACGGGTCGTGCCCGATTCGGCGTGCGGGTCATCGTGGCCCCGGCGATCTGTCGTGCCAAAACTTCGCACCTCACCGTCGTTCGGGTCGCCCGGGCAGAGCCCGACGTAGATCGGCTCGCGGTGCCGGCGGTACTGCAGCCCGACGATCCGGTTGCTGAACTCGGTGCTGGAGACCAGATCGAGCCGGTAGGACTT
>JBKPDN010000040.1:0-2073 GCA_046727875.1 Actinomycetota bacterium
GTCGTGGCCATCAACTCGTTCCCGACCGACACGCCGGCCGAGGTCGAGGCAGTCAAGCGCGTCGCGCTGGCGGCCGGCGCCCGCGAGGCGGTCGTCGCAAACCACTGGGCAAAGGGCGGCGAGGGAGCGGCGGATCTCGCCTTCGCGGTGTGGGCCGCGGCGGAGGAGGGCGCGCCCGACTTCAAGCTGCTCTACCCGGACGATGCCTCGTTCACGTCCAAGATCGAGACGATCGCCACACAGGTCTACGGCGCCGACGGGGTCGACCTCAGCGCGCCGGCCGCGAAGCAGCTCGCCCAGTACGAGTCGATGGGCTTCGGGCGGCTGCCGATCTGCATGGCCAAGAGCCAGTACTCGCTCAGCCATGACGCCGCGCTGAAGGGCCGCCCGACCGGCTGGCGCCTGCCGATCCGTGAGGTCCGGCTCTCCGCGGGAGCGGGATTCGTCACGCCACTCGCCGGCGAGATGCGGACGATGCCGGGCCTGCCCTCGAGGCCAGGCGGCGAGAACATCGACCTCGATGCCGACGGGGAGATCGTCGGGTTGTTCTGAGGGTCAGCCATGGGCACGCCAGCCGACATCACGAGTCTCCGGGGCAACGTCATCGGCCGCGACGATCCGCGGTACGACGAACACCGGCGTTCGTTCAATGGGACCGTCGACCGGTATCCCGAACTGATCGTCCTCTGTTCCTCGGCCGACGAGGTTGCCGGAGCCTTGCGCTATGGGCGTGACAACCGCCTGCAGATCGCCGTTCGGGGTGGTGGACACAGCGTTGCTGGGCACGGGCTCGTCGACGGCGGACTGGTGATCGATCTTCGACCGATGCGACGCGTGGCGGTCGATCCCGAGGCTCGTATCGCGCGCGCCGGCGGCGGCACCCTTTGGGAGGGCTTCGACGACGCCACCCAGCAATACGGGCTGGCGGTCACCGGTGGGACCTTCGTCGACACCGGCATCGCCGGGCTGACGCTGGGCGGCGGCATCGGCTACCTCATGGGCAGCTATGGACTGACGTGCGACAACCTTGTCGGCGCCGAGCTCGTGACCGCCGACGGTCGCGTCCTCGAAGTCGACGGGTCCTCGGATCCGGAGCTCCTGTGGGCGCTCCGAGGGGGCGGTGGCAACTTCGGTGTCGCGACGCGCCTCGACCTCGGGCTGCACGGCGTTGGTGAGCTCAGCGCGGGGAACCTGATCGTGGGGCTCGACGACGGGTCTCTGCTACGCCGCCTTGCCCAGGTCCAGGCGAGCGCACCGGACTCTTTCGTCGTCATCGCCAATCTCGGCAATCGCCCGGAGCTCGGGCTGAGCAACCGGCTGCTCATCGCGTCGCTCGAGGACCTCGACACGACTCGCGATCTCGCGAAGGCGATCATCGGCGACGTCGCGGTGCTCGCCAGCACGATCGAGCCGCTGCCGTACGGCCAGGTCCAGCGGTTCCTCGGTGTGCTCCCATTCGGCCTCAGGCACTACTGGAAGTCCGCGTTTGTCGAGGAGCTCAGTGACCCGGTTATCGAGGCAATCACGAGGGCGATCCAGACGCACCCTGTTGGTCGTTCGAACATCATGCTCGAGCCGATCCACGGCGCCGCTCGGCGCTATCACGAGGGTCACGCTGCCTTCCCCGAGCGAACCGCGCGCCACCATGTGAGCGCGCTCGGCGTCTGGACAGATCCCGCTGGCGACGACGCCGAGAAGGCGTGGGTCCGCGGCGTCCACGCGTCGATCACCTCGCTCGGCGGCGCGCGAACCTACGTCAATTACCTGTCCACCGACGAACCGGCAGATCGAGCGAGCTCCACCTATCCGCCAACGACCCTGCGTCGCCTCCGCGAGGTCAAGCGCCGCCTCGACCCGGACAACGTGTTCCGCTCGAACCTCAACATCACGCCCGCCTAGGGCCGAGAGCCGATCCTCCCGAGGGTCAGCCTGATTGGTGTCGGTTCTCTCAGCGCCCCGCGGCGAGCAGGGCGGCCGCGATCACGAGCCCCAGGAAGCTCCCGAGGGCCCCGAAGCTCCAGGCGAGGCGCTCGATCGGGCCGAGGTCCATGCCCTCGTGGGCGTGATCGTGGC
>JBKPDN010000041.1:0-4843 GCA_046727875.1 Actinomycetota bacterium
GTCGTAGCCGGCGCGGACGACGTCGCCGAGGACGGTCGGGTCGAAGCGACCGTTGGTGATCCGCCATCCTTCGACCGCATGGGCAATGAGTGCGCACGTTGCCGGTGACACCACGACCGGGGCGGCGCCGGCGCCGTTCAGCCGGCTGGTCTCGCTGTCGGGGAGGAACCGGCTCCACCGCCGCTCGAGCGCGTTGAGGTCGTCGCGGGCGGCATCCGCCAGCGCGGCGACGTCGGATCCGTGCACGAGGACGTGCGCGTCCGTGCCCATGACCTGGAAGCGCATGTCAGCTTCCACGGGTCTGCGTGTGGGACGAGGTTGAGGCGGAGCTGGAGCCGGCCGTTGCCTGATACCGCGTCGAACCGGAGCTGGAGCTGCTGTCGTCAGCCGAGCTCGACGCGCTGGTGGAGCTCGTGGAGCCGGTCGTGCCCGACGACCCGCTCGAGCCCGACGACCCGGCCGCCACCTTGCTCGTGACGGCCATGACCGACCCGAGGCCGACGAAGGCGACCACGCTCGAGGCGGCGGCGACCTTGCGGGCGCGGCTGGCCGGGTGCCGGCGACGTCGCCGGCGGGTCGGTGCGGCTCGGTCTGCAGACACGGCGCCTCCCTCTCGATGCACGTTGGGGCGGAGTCTGAAGACCGATCCTGGGGCCACGCTGAGAGGTACCTGGGTCGAGTCGTAGACGTCACAGGGTCCTTTTCGACCCCGCGAACGACGTGGTGCAACGATGTCCGCCCGACCTGGCTCGAGCGAGACCAAGAGGAGCCTCGTGCTGCAACGCCTCGCCGCATGGTGCTATCGACGTCGCCGACGCGTCCTGCTGCTCTGGGTCGTCGGGCTCGTGAGCGCGTCGTTGATCGGCGGGGCGATCGGCAGCTCGTTCGCGCAGAGTTTCTCGCTCCCGGGGACCGAGTCGCAGCGCGCGGCCGACCTGCTCCGGGCGCGTTTCCCGTCCCGGGCCGGCGACGAGGGGCAGATCGTGTTCGCGGACCGTGCCGGTGTGCGCGATCCCGCCGTGCAAGCTCGCATGGAGGCCATGTTCGCCGAGGTCGCGAAAGTCCCCGGTGTGACCAGTGTCAGCAGTCCCTACGAGTCCGCAGGCGCTCCGCAGATCGCCGCCAACGGCAAGGTCGGGTACGCGACCGTGCAGCTCGCCAAGCGCGCGTTCGCCGTCTCCGACCAGACCAAGCAGGACATCCGCCGCCTCGCCGACCAGACGCGCGGCGGAGGCCTCCGGGTCGAGCTGGGCGGTCGCATGTTCCAGGAGCAGCCCGGGCTCGGGCCGACCGAGCTCGTCGGCGTCCTCGCCGCGATCGTCATCCTCCTCGTCGTATTCGGGTCGGTGCTGGCGATGGGCCTTCCGATCGTGACCGCCCTGTTCGGGATCGGCATCGGCCTCGCGTTCGTGCAGCTCATCAGCCACACGGTCTCGACGCCCGACTTCGCGACGCAGCTCGCCGCGATGCTCGGCATCGGCGTCGGGATCGACTACGCGCTGTTCATCGTCACCCGCTACCGCCAGGGCCTGCACCAAGGCCTCGACCCGCAGACCGCGGTCGTGCGCGCGATCGACACGGCCGGACGAGCCGTGGTCTTCGCCGGCTGCACGGTCGTCATCTCGATCCTCGGGTTGTTCCTGATGGGCGTCGAGTTCGTCCGCGGGCTCGCCATCGGCGCCTCGATCACGGTCGCGCTCGTGATGCTCGTCTCGATCACCCTCTTGCCCGCGCTGCTCGGCTTCGCCGGGCACACGATCGACAAGCTTTCGGTCCCCGGTCGCCGGACCGACGAAGGTCCCACCCGCACGAGCCTCTGGTTCCGCTGGAGCCGTGTCGTGCAGCGGCGTCCGTGGCCCGCGTTCATCGGTGGGTTCGCGCTCCTGGTGGTGCTCGCCATCCCGTTGTTCTCGATCCGCCTCGGGTTCCCGGACACGGGGAGCAGCCCGACGGCGGACACGACGCGCCGTGCCTACGACCTCATCGCCCAGGGCTTCGGGCCCGGCGCCAACGGGCCGCTCGTCCTCGCCGCCGAGTACCCGAAGGGGACCGACCCCGCCGTGCTGGAACGGTTGGCCGCCGCCGCCCGCTCGACGCCGGGCGTCGCCGCGGCCACGCCTCCGATCGCGAACCCGGCCGGGGACGCCGCCGTGATCCGGGTCATCCCTACGACGTCTCCGCAGTCCGAGCGGACGACGTCGCTCGTGAACGACATTCGCGACCATGTGGTCCCTCGATCCGTGCGCGGCACCGATGTCGCCGTCCATGTCGGCGGCTTCACCGCGTCCGGCATCGACATCTCCGAGCAGCTCGCGTCGCGCCTGCCACTGTTCATCGGCGCGGTGCTCGCGCTCAGCTTCCTGTTGCTGCTGGCGGTATTCCGCAGCGTGCTCGTCCCGCTGAAGGCCGTGATCATGAACCTGCTGTCGATCGGCGCCGCCTACGGCGTCATCGTCGCCGTGTTCCAGTGGGGTTGGCTCGGCGACATCATCGGCATCAACAAGGCCGGCCCCATCGCACCGTTCATCCCCATGATGATGTTCGCCATCGTGTTCGGGCTCTCGATGGACTACGAGGTGTTCCTCCTCTCACGGGTGCGCGAGGAGTACGACCGCACCCACGACAACGCCCTCGCCGTCGCCGACGGCCTGGCCGCGACCGCCCGGGTCATCACTGCCGCTGCGTTGATCATGGTCACGGTGTTCGGGAGCTTCGTGCTCGGTGACGACCCCAACATCAAGATCTTCGGCCTCGGCCTCGCCGCCGCCGTGTTCATCGACGCCACGATCGTGCGGATCGTGCTCGTGCCCGCCACGATGGAGCTGCTCGGCGACCGCAACTGGTGGTTCCCGCGCTGGCTCGACCGCATCACGCCCCGGCTGCACGTCGAGCCCGCGCCCCATCCCGAGGATGAGCTGCCCGAGCTCGTCGAGGAGCCCGCCGGCGTCGGATCCCGCTAGCCCGTCACCGCCCCGTACGCGTCGACGGCGTCGAGCTGACGCTGCTTCTCGGTCTCGGGGAGGAACGACGCGACGAACGAGTTGCGCGCCACTTGGATCATCTGGCCCGCCGTCAGGCTCAGCGCCTCTGCGGTCGCGATGTAGTTGTCGGCGACGTACCCGCCGAAGTAGGCCGGGTCGTCGGAGTTGATGGTGACCAGCAGGCCGCGCTCGAACATCTCCCGGAAGTTGTGTTGTCGTAGCTCGGGGAAGACACGCAGCTTGACGTTCGACAACGGGCAGACCGTCAGCGGCGTCTGCTCCGCCACCAACCGCTCCACGAGGCGGTGGTCCTCGGTACACCGCACGCCATGATCGACTCGCCGCACGTGGAGCAGGTCGAGCGCCTGCCAGATGTACTCGGACGGGCCCTCCTCGCCCGCGTGCGCGACGGTGAGGAACCCTTCGGCCCGCGCTCGGTCGAAGACGTCGCGGAACTTCTCGGGCGGGTTCCCGACCTCCGCGGAGTCCAGGCCGACCGCGATGATCGACTCTCGATGCGGCAACGCAGCCTCCAACGTCGCCATCGCCGCATCCGCGCTGAGATGGCGCAGGAAACACACGATCAAATGCGACGTCAGGCCGAGGTTCCGGCGGCCATCCTCGAGCGCACGAGTGATCCCGGCGACGACGGTGTCGAGCGCGACGCCGCGGTCGGTGTGGGTCTGCGGATCGAAGAAAATCTCGGCGTGCCGCACTCCCTGCGTCGCGGCGCGCAGGAGGTACGCCCACGTCAGGTCGTAGAAGTCGCGCTCAGTGATGAGCACGCTGCAGGCGGCGTAGTAGATGTCGAGGAATGCTTGGAGGTCGTCGAAGACGTACGCCTGTCGGAGGGCCGCCTCGTCTTCGTACGGGAGGTCGACGCGGTTGCGTCGTGCCATCGCGAACGCCAGCTCGGGCTCGAGTGTCCCTTCGATGTGAAGGTGCAGCTCGGCCTTTGGCAGATCGGTGAGCAGCTCCTCCATCGAGGGTCAGCCGCCGGCCATGGCGGCTGCCCGCTTTGCCATCTCGTCGGGCGGGACGTCCTCGACGTGCGTCGAGACGTTCCACCGGTGCCCGAACGGATCCTCGAACTGGCCCGAGCGGTCGCCGTAGAACTGGTTCTCGACGGGACGGAGCGACGTCGCGCCCGCCTTCACCGCGGTGTCGAAGGTCGCGTCGACGTCGTCGACGTACACACCGATCGTGACGGGCGTCCCGCCGATCGTCTTGGGCCCGAGGTAGCCCATGTCCGGGTGCTCGTCGGCCAGCATGATCACCGCGTCCCCGACCTGCAGCTCGGCGTGACCGACCTTGCCGTCGGGCCCGCCCATGCGCATCCGCTCTTTCGCGCCGAGGACCTGCGTGTAGAAGTCGATGGCCTGGGCCGCGCCGTCGACGATCAGGTACGGGCTCACGCGGGGGTATCCGTCGGGGATCGGCTTCACCGAAGGGCTCATGTTCCCTCTCCTCTGGCTGTGGCGAACATGTGTTCGAACACTATCGACGGCCCGGCCGGCTCGCAAGATGTGACGCGGGCTCCTCGGGCTCCCCGCTCGCGCGCTGCTCAACCTCGTGTGCGAGCTGTCTCCCGATGGGGTGCTCCGCCTCCTCGGCGAGTCGTGATGGTAGGCAGTCGCTCACTGACGGTGTCCGAGTCGAAGGCTCTGGCGCGGCGCAGCCGGAGGCGTCGAGAATCACGAGATGACCGACACGCTCGAATCCAACAAGGCGCTGGTCCGCCGGCTCTACGAGGACGGCTTCAACAAGGGCGATCTCGCCGTGGTCGACCAGCTCGTCGCGCCCGACGTCATCACCCACGATCCGATCATCCTCGACGCTCCGACCGGTCCCGACGCGATCCG
>JBKPDN010000042.1:0-9459 GCA_046727875.1 Actinomycetota bacterium
GCCGACAGCTACTCGCGTGGGTGGGCCCACCTCACGACCCGCCAGAACGTGCAGATGCACTTCGTGCAGCTCGAGCAGACCCCCGAGCTGCTGCGGCTGCTCGCGTCCGTCGACCTGACCAGCCGTGAGGCCTGCGGCGACACGGTCCGCAACGTGACCGGCTGCCACCTGGCGGGGGCGTGCCCGTTCGAAGTGCTCGACATCAGCCCGTGGGCCAAGGCCACGACCGATTTCTTCCTGCGGAACCCGTACGCCCAGCGTCTGCCGCGCAAGTTCAAGATCAACTTCTCGGGCTGTGTCACCGACTGCGGCCAGGCAATGTTCAACGACGTCGGCGTGATCGCCGTGAACCGGCCCAAGTCGGACGGCACACTCGAGCCCGGCTTCAAGGTGTTCGTCGCCGGCGGCCTGGGCGCGAACCCGCACCCGGCGCAGGCGCTCGAGGAGTTCACCTCGCGCGAGCAGCTCATGCCCACGCTCGAGGCGATCGTGCGGGTGTTCGACCACTACGGCAACCGCGACAACAAGCTGCGGGCGCGCATGAAGTGGCTCGTCGACACCATGGGTATGGACGAGCTGCGCGAGCGAATCTTCAAGGAGCGGAAGTTCCTCCCCGCCGCGACGAGCTACGCCGGCGGCATCCCCGAAGCCGTGCGCGAGCGTGGCGACGCGCCGGCCGGCACCGGCGAGGGCCCGGTCACGAAGGTCGGCGAGGCGCCGGTCGAGTTCCTCGGGCTCACGCAGTACGAGCGCTGGGAGCACGCCAACGTCGTGAGGGGCCGCGCCAACGGGACCGTCAGCGCCTACGCGTACGCACGGCTCGGCGACATCACCAGCGATCAGTTCCGCGAGCTCGCCGAGATGCAGCGCCAGTTCGGCTTCGAGGTTCGGGTCACAAACCGGCAGAACTTCGCGCTGCGCGGCCTGCGGGAGGACCAGCTCGCCGACCTGCACGCACGGCTCGCCGCGATCGGCATGGCCGAGCCCGGCGCCGAGCTCGCCCGCGACGTCGTCGCCTGCCCCGGCGCCGACACGTGCAACCTCGCTGTCACGCAGTCGCGCGGCCTGGCCGACGACATCGGCAAGGCGCTCGAGGAGGCGGGGCTCGCCGACGTCGGCGGCGTGCGCGTGAACATCTCGGGCTGCACGAACTCCTGCGGCCAGCACCACATCTCCGACATCGGCTTCGTCGGGATCGAGCGCCGCGCGCACGGTCGTGCCGCGCCCGGCTACCAGATGCTGCTCGGCGGCAAGGTCGGCCACACGGAGATCGCGTTCGGAGAGAAGGCGGCGAAGCTCCCCGCCAAGCGGGCGTCGGAGGCCGTGGTGCGGATCGTCGGGAAGTTCGCGTCCGAGCGCTCGGCGGGTGAGACGTTCGGCGACTGGCTCGAGCGCTCGGGCGGTGCGGCCGGGGTCGGAACCACGGTCAAGGAGCTCGACGAGTTCCCGACGCCGGAGGAAGCGCCCGAGTTCTACGTCGACTTCGACGAGACCGGTCCGTACGAGAAGGACGTCGGCGACAGCGAGTGCGCCACATGACCACCACCGCGACGCCGATCCCCGACCTGGGCGAGCTGGCCGACGTCTCGGCCATGCTCGAGTCGGCGCCGTCAACGGAGGTCGTCGGGTGGGCGTGGGACCGCTACGGCGACGACCTCGTGCTGGCGGCATCGTTCCAGGACTGCGTGCTCATCGACCTGGCGGCGCAGGTGGCGCCGGAGGTCGAGGTCGTCTTCCTCGACACGCAGTACCACTTCGCCGAGACGCTCTGGTACGTCGACCAGGTTCGCCGCCGCTACGACCTCAACCTGCGGGTAATGGAGCCCGAGGTCGCGCCGGACAACCTCTGGCAGCGCGACCCCGACGGGTGCTGCGCGCTGCGCAAGGTCGAGCCCTTGGCTCGCGCGCTCGAGGGCAAGGCGGCGTGGATGACGGGCCTGCGCCGGGTCGAGGCGCCCACCCGGGCCAACGCGCCCATCGTCTCCTACGACGTGGGCCGCGGGCTGGTGAAGGTAAACCCCATCGCCACCTGGACCGACCTCGACGTCGAAGGCTACGTGCAGGACCGAGGTCTGCCCGTGCACCCGCTGGCCGACCGCGGCTACCGGTCGATCGGCTGCTGGCCGTGCAGCCGTCCCGTCGGCGACGGCGAGGACGCGCGCTCCGGACGCTGGGCGGGCACCGACAAGATCGAGTGCGGCCTGCACACGTAGACCGTTCTCGACGATGACCGCTCCCGACCCCACCCCCCTGGCGTACGACGCCCGCGGCTCTCTCGCCGGTCGCGGCCACCGACAGCTCTCGCACATCGACGCCCTCCAGGCGGAGTCGATCCACATCATCCGGGAGGTGGCGGCCGAGTTCGAGCGCCCGGTGCTCCTGTTCTCCGGCGGCAAGGACTCGGCCGTGATGCTGCGGCTGGCCGAGAAGGCGTTCTTCCCCGCCCCGATCCCCTTCCCGGTCATGCACGTCGACACCGGGCACAACTTCCCCGAGGCGCTCGAGTTCCGCGACCGCCGGATCGCCGAGCTGGGCGTCCGGCTCGTGGTGGCCTCCGTCCCCGACGCGATCGCGGCCGGACGCGTCGTCGAGGACCGCCCGGGGGCGTCACGCAACCGGCTTCAGACCACGGTCCTGCTCGAGGCGATCGCCGAGCACCGCTTCGACGCCGTCTTCGGCGGCGGACGCCGCGACGAGGAGAAGGCCCGCGCCAAGGAGCGCGTGTTCTCGCACCGCGACGAGTTCGGGCAGTGGGACCCGAAGAACCAAAGGCCCGAGCTCTGGAGCCTGTACAACGGCCGCCACCGCGCCGGCGAGCACCTGCGGGTCTTCCCGCTGTCGAACTGGACCGAGCTCGACATCTGGCAGTACATCGCCACCGACGCCGTCGAGCTCCCGTCGATCTATTACGCGCACCGCCGCGAGGTCTTCCGCCGTGACGGGATGCTCATGGCCGTCGGGCCCTACCTACCCGTCGAGGAAAGTGAAGAGGCGTTCGAGACCACGGTGCGGTTCCGGACGGTGGGCGACATGAGCTGCACCGCCGCCGTCGAGTCGATCGCGGCGACGCCGGAGGAGATCGTCGTCGAGATCGCGGCGTCGCGGATCACCGAGCGCGGCGCCACGCGTGCCGACGACCGGTTCTCGGAGGCGGCGATGGAAGACCGCAAGCGCGAGGGTTACTTCTGATGGAGCGCTGATGGAGCTGCTGCGCCTGGCCACCGCCGGGTCCGTCGACGACGGGAAGAGCACGCTCATCGGTCGCCTGCTCTACGACTCGAAGCAGATCTTCGAGGACCAGCTCGAGGCCGTCGAGCGCACGAGCCGCGAGCGGGGCGACGAATACACCGACCTCGCACTGCTTACGGACGGGCTCCGCGCCGAGCGGGAGCAGGGCATCACCATCGACGTCGCCTACCGGTATTTCGCCACGCCGAAGCGCAAGTTCATCATCGCCGACACGCCCGGCCACATTCAGTACACGCGCAACATGGTGACCGGCGCGTCGACGGCCAACATGGCGCTCATCCTCATCGATGCCCGCAAGGGGGTGCTCGAGCAGTCGAAGCGCCACGCCTTCATCGCCTCGCTGCTGCGCATCCCGCACCTCGTCCTGTGCGTGAACAAGATGGACCTCGTCGGCTACGAGCGGTCGGTGTTCGAGGAGATCAAGGACGAGTTCACGGACTGGGCAAGCCGCCTCGACATCACCGACCTGACCTTCATCCCGATCTCGGCGCTGCACGGCGACAACGTCGTCGAACGGTCCGCCTCGATGACCTGGTACGACGGCCCCTCGCTCCTCCACCACCTGGAGGAGGTCTACATCGCGTCGGACCGGAACCTCATCGACTGCCGGTTCCCGGTCCAGTACGTGATCCGCCCCAAGAGCAACGCCCACCACGACTACCGCGGGTACGCCGGCACCGTCGCGGGCGGCGTGTTCAAGCCGGGCGACGACGTCATCGTGCTGCCGTCGGGGTTCACCTCGACGATCCGGTCGATCGATACGGCCGACGGCCCGGTGGACGAAGCCTTCCCGCCGATGTCGATCACGATGACGCTCGACGACAACGTCGACGTCAGCCGGGGCGACATGATCTGCCGGCCGCACAACCACGCCGTCGCAGGGCAGGAGATCGACGCCATGGTGTGCTGGCTCACCGACGGTTCGGAGCTGCGCGCCGGCGCCAAGCTCGCGATCAAGCACACGACGCGGTCGGCGAGGGCGCTGGTCCGCAACCTGCTGTACCGGCTCGACGTGAACGAGCTGCACCGCGACGAGAACGCCGACGCGCTCCGGCTCAACGAGATCGGCCGGATCACGCTGCGCACGACCGCCCCGCTGTTCTACGACGAGTACCGCAGGAGCCGAACCACCGGGAGCTTCATCCTCATCGACGAGACGACGAACAACACGGTGGGCGCGGGCATGATCCTCGGCGAGCCCGACTGACGCCGTGGCGTACCTGCGGCCAGGGTGGTTCACCCGCAAGATCGCCAACCCGCTGGTCGCGCTCCTGGGGGCCGCAACCACACTGGCGGTGCGGGGACGACGGAGCGGCGAGTGGCGCACCGTCCCCGTGAACGTGCCCGAGCTCGATGGCGACCGGTACCTGCTGGCGCCGCGCGGCGAGAGCGAGTGGGTGCGCAACCTGCGTGCGTCCGGCACCGGGGAGCTGCGCCGGCGCGGGAAGGTGGAGCCGTTCCGCGCCACCGAGGTCACCGACCCCGACCTCCAACACCGCGTCGTCGACGCGTACCTGCAGCGTTGGGGCCGCCAGGTCAAGGGGTACTTCGAGCTGCTCCCGGACCCAGCTGATCACCCGGTCTTCCGCATCCAGCCGACGTAGCGGTTCCCGGGACAGAATGGGTGCCTTGGCAGACGACCAGCGCCCGACCGCGATCGACCGCATGCTCGGCATCGTTCCGGTCGACGCGGTGCTGCGCCACGTGGACATCCAGGCGATCCTCGACCGGATCGATGTGAACGCGATCGTCGACCGCGTCGACATCGACGCCATCATCAATCGGGTGGACATCGACGCCATCCTCGATCGCGTCGACATCGACCGCATGGCCGCGCGCCTCGACCTCGACGAGATGATCAAGCGCATCGACGTCAACGCGATCATCGACCGAGTGGACATCAATGCGATCGTCGAGCGCGTCGACATCGAGGATCTGGTCGCCAAGACCGAGTTCGGGAGGATGGTCGTCCAATCGACGACCGGGATCGCCACGAGAGCCCTCGACGTCGTCCGGTCGCAAGGCGTCGGCATCGATCAGTGGATCAACCGTTGGGTCGACCGCATGTTCCGCCGCCCGCCCGGCACCGCGTCCGGCGGGCCCGCACGACTGCTTGCGCCACGATGATGCAGACGAAGAACCCCGAGCCCGAGCCCAAGCTGACCGGGCACTACGCGGGGGTCGCCACGCGTCTCGTCTCGTACGTGGTGGATGCGTTCCTCGTCTCGGCGCTCTTCTCCGTCGTGTCCGCAGGCGCCTTCTGGCTGCTCGACCTCATCACGGGACAGAACTACGACGCGTCGGACCTCGGATCGGTGGCCGGGGGTGTGATCTTCCTGGTGTGGATCTTCCTGTACTTCTGGGCGCCCATGGCAGCCTGGGGCCGGACGTTGGGGATGGCGATCATGGGCCTCGAGCTCGTGCGCCGCGACGGCGAGCGGGCGGGCGCCGGGCGGGCCGCGATCCGGGTCATCACGTTCCCGATCTCCTTGCTGCTCCTCGGGCTCGGCTTCCTCGGGATCCTGGTCGGCCGCGAGCACCGGGCCCTGCACGACGTCTTCGCCGGCACCGTCGTCGTGTACGCCTGGGACGCGCGGGCCGCACGCCTGCGATTCCTTGCCGCTCACCGCACTCGGTAACCGCATCGAGCCGCGGGGACGGCCCTGCGAAGATGGCGGGATGGCCGTCCACGAGGTCGCCGAGGAGGGCTTCGGCCGCGAGGCCGAGATGTACGAACGAGTTCGCCCCTCGTATCCGGCCGACGCCGTGTCGTGGCTGGCGGAGAACCTTCGGCTCGCGCCGGGACGGGCCGTGCTCGACGTCGCCGCCGGGACGGGCAAGTTCACGCGGTTACTCGTCGCCACGGGAGCGGTGCTGCTCGCGGCCGAGCCCGTCGACGGCATGCGCCGGAGCTTCGCCGACGCCGTCCCCGGCGTCCCGATGATCGGAGCAGTCGCCGAGGCGCTGCCGATCGCGCGTGCGTCGCTCGATGTGCTCACGGTCGCGCAGGCGTTCCACTGGTTCGACGCCGACCGTGCGTTCGACGAGTTCGCGCGCGTCCTGCGGCCGCGCGGACGAGTCGGGTTGATCTGGAACGCCCGCGACCGGTCGTCGGACTGGGTGAACGAGGTGTGGTCGATCATGGACCGCGTGGAGAAGCGAGCACCCTGGCGCGACCATGAGCGGTGGGGAGACTCCGCGCTCGGTGCGCGGCCCGGGTTCGGGCCGCTTCACAGGGCGACGTTCCGTCACGAGCAACCGATCACGCCGGACGGCGTCGTCGAGCGGGTCGCCTCGGTCAGTCACGTGGCCGTCCTGCCGGCCGCGGAGCGCGAACGGACCCTCGACGAAGTGCGCACGGTGATCGCCGAGCACCCGGAGACACGCGGGCGAACCGCCCTGCGCATCCCCTATCGCGTCGAGGTGTACTGGTGCGAGCGCCGATGACGCGGCGCTCGTTGCAGACCAGCGGTGCGATCGCTGCCGGTGCGGCGGCCGGGTGGCTCTCTCGTGTCACGGGACGCGGGCAGGGTGCGACAATCAGCGGCCGGGTCATCAACGCCCTCGCACCCAACGCCCTCGCCCAGCTCGCCTCCGGGCAGCGCGTGGCGCTCGTGTCGGCGACCAACGGCAAGACCACGACCACGCGGTTGCTCACCGCCGCCGTCTCCCGGACGGGCGAGCCCGTCGTGAGCAACGCCACCGGCGCCAACCTCACGTCGGGGATCGCGCCGATCCTGGCCAAGGCCGAGGCGCCGGGGCTGGCGGTGCTCGAGGTCGACGAGCGCGTGCTGCCCCGCGTGGTCGACCCGCTGGGCGTCGAGCTGCTCGTGCTCGGCAACCTGAGCCGGGACCAGCTCGACCGCTACGGCGAGGTGCACGCCGTCGGCGACCTGTGGCGGCAGGTATCCGAGACGCATCCGGACCTTCGAGTGGTTGCCAACGCGTCGGACCCGCATGTCGTGTGGGCGGCGACGCCGGCGAAGACGATCTGGGTGGAGCTCGGGCTCGGTTGGCGCAGCGACGCGGCCACGTGCCCCAACTGCGCGGCCCTCCTGACGTGGAGCGCGGACCGGTTCGACTGCCCGTCGTGCGGCTTCGGCCAGCCCGTGACGCCGAACCGCCTCGACGGCGACACGCTCGTGCTGGACGGGACGCGGGTCCCGTTGCGGCTGGCGCTGCCCGGCCGGTGGAACCTGGCCAACGCGGCATTGGCGGTCACTGCGGCCACGACGCATTTCGGCGTCGACCCGGCGGACGCGGCCGCCGCTGCGGCCACGATCACGACCGTCGCCGGTCGCTACATGACCGTCGCACTGCCCGACGGGCGCAGCGCACGCGTCCTGCTCGCGAAGAACCCGGCGGGTTGGTCCGAGGTGTTGCACCACCTCGCGGAACGCGACTGCTCGGTGGTCATCGCGGTGAACGCACGCATCGCCGACGGCAAGGACCCGTCGTGGCTGTGGGACGTCCCGTACGAGCTGCTGCGCGGCCATCCGGTCGCCGCCGCCGGCGACCGCGCCCTCGACGTGGCGGTGCGCCTCAAGTACGCCGAGGTCGACCACCTCGTCGAACCGGACCCACTGGTGGCCGCCGCCGCGCTGCCCGGCGACGACGTCAATATCGTGGCGTCGTACACCCAGTTCTCGGCGATCTACCGGAGGTTCGGATGAGCGCGGCGCGCGACTCCGCAGTCCGGGTCGGCCTCGTCTACCCGGAGCTGCTCGGCACGTACGGCGACCGCGGCAACGCAGTGGTGCTCGTGCAGCGAGCCCGCTGGCGTGGGCACGACGCCGAGCTGGTCGAGGTGGCCGCGGGCTCGGCGATCCCCGACTCGCTTGACGTGTACCTGTTCGGCGGCGGTGAGGACGACCCGCAGGTGATGGCGTCGGCGGGAATGCGGGCGTCGCGCGCCGCGATCGACCGGGCACGTGCCGGCGGCGCGGCCGTCCTTGCCGTCTGCGCGGGGTTCCAGCTCATCGGCCACAGCTACGAGGCGGCCGACGGCGAGATCATCGAGGGCCTCGGGCTCGTCGACGCCGTGACCCGCGCCGGGCCCAACCGGCTCATCGGCGAGCTCGTCGTCGAGCCCGAGCCGCCGTTGCCGGTGCTCACCGGGTTCGAGAACCACGGCGGGCGCACGACGTTGGGCCCCGGCGAACGCCCACTCGGCCGCGTGCTCGCGCGCGACGGCAAGGGCAACGACGCCGGGACCGGCACCGACGGCATGCTCGGCGACCGGCTGATCGGGACGTACCTGCACGGCCCGGTGCTCCCCCGCAATCCGGCGCTGGCCGACCACATCCTCTCGTGGGTCGTCGGCGACCTCGAGCCGATCGACTCGGCGCGCGAGGAGCAGCTGCGTGCCTCCCGACTCCACGCCGGCACCGCGCGGGGACTGCGGAAGTGGTGGCAAGGGCGCGTGCTCGCCCGGGGATGAGCGCCGCGCCCCTCTACGACCGGATCGGCCGCGGCTATGCCGACATGCGCCGGCCGGAGCCGCGGATCGCGGCGCAACTCGAGTCCGCACTTATGGGTGCGACGAGCGTCGTGAACGTGGGTGCCGGCACCGGCTCGTACGAGCCGAAAGGCAGGCGCGTCGTCGCCGTCGAGCCGTCCGATGTGATGATCGCCCAGCGCGTGCCCGGCGCAGCGCCGGTGGTGCAGGCCGTCGCCGAGGCACTGCCGCTGCCGGACGACAGCTTCGACGCCGCCCTGGCCGCGCTGACCGTGCACCACTGGGCTGATCCCGCCGGCGGGCTCGCCGAGCTGCAGCGCGTCGCTCGGCGACAGGTCGTGTTCACGTGGGACCCGAGCTTCCTCGCCACGTTCTGGTTCACGCGCGACTATCTGCCGGAAGCCGAGGAACTCGACCGGGGATTCGCCGATTTCAGCACCACGCTCGCGTCGTTGCCGACGGCGCGGGTCGAGGTCGTGCCGGTCCCGTGGAACTGTCGCGACGGGTTCTACGCCGCGTACTGGCGGAGACCGGAGGCGTATCTGGACCTGTCCGTGCGCGCCGCGATCTCGGGTTTCTCCATCCTCGACGCAGCTGTCACGGAACGCGCGCTTGAAGAGCTCGCGGCAGACCTCGAGTCAGGCGCGTGGCACCGCCGGAACGCCCAGCTGCTCGAGCTCGACGCGCTCGATCTCGGCTACCGACTCGTTGTCGCGGAGAACGCCTAATGCGACGTGTCATCCCCTTCGCAC
>JBKPDN010000043.1:0-2433 GCA_046727875.1 Actinomycetota bacterium
TGCTGTGTT
The DNA here is from genome assembly GCA_046727875.1 of Actinomycetota bacterium. Classification (GTDB taxonomy): domain Bacteria; phylum Actinomycetota; class Acidimicrobiia; order IMCC26256; family JACDBD01; genus JALZAA01. The sequence continues at coordinate 10 of JBKPDN010000043.1, forward strand.
CTCTGTCGTGGGCGTCCTCGGCTTGGTCGCGACCGCCTGCTCCGGCGGTAGCGACACCAAGGCCAAGGGAGTGCAGCCCTCCACGACTGCGACCACCACCGCGCCCACGACCGCGCCGCCAACCACCGCGGGGAAGCTCGACAACGTCTACCAGTTCACGCAGGCGAACCAGCTCGCGCCGTCGGTCAAGGACATCCCGACGCGCGTCTACGTGCCGAACTCGATGTCGAACACCGTCGACGTCATCGACCCGAACACGATGGCGATCATCGACCACTTCCCGGTCAAGGCATTGCCACAACACGTCGTGCCGTCCCACGACATGCAGACGCTGTACGTGAACAACAACAACGGCAACACGCTCACGCCCATCGATCCCCGCACCGGCAAGCCGGGAGCCGACATCCCGATCGACGACCCGTACAACCTCTACTTCTCGCCTGACGGGTCCAAGGCGATCGTGATGGCCGAGCGCAACAACGCCGTCGACTTCTACGACCCGAAGACCTGGACGCTCATCAAGAAGCTCCCGATCCCCCACAAGGGCGTGAACCACGCCGAGTTCAGCGCCGACGGGAACACGATGGTGGCGAGCTGCGAGTTCTCGGGATTCCTCGTGCGCATCGACCTCAACACCATGGAGATCAACGGCGAGCTCGACGTCGGCGGCAAGCCCGTCGACCTCAAGCTCTCGCCGGACGGCAGCGTCATGTTCAACGCCAACGAGACCCGGGACGGCGTCTCGGTGATCGACTGGGCGAACATGAGCGACCTCGGATTCATCCCGACGGGCAAGGGTGCACACGGCCTGTATCCCAGCCGTGACGGGACGCAGCTGTACGTGAGCAACCGCGGCGCCGGCTCGGTGAGCGTGATCGACTTCGCGACCCGCAAGGTCGTCTCCGACTGGCACACCGGCGGGAGCCCCGACATGGGGGGCGTCACGACCGACGGCAAGCAGCTCTGGCTGAGCGGCCGGTACAACTCCGAGGTCTACGTCATCGACACGACGAGCGGGCAGCTCATCAAGACGATTCCGGTGGGCCAGGGCCCGCACGGGCTGGCGTACTTCCCGCAGCCCGGCCGGTTCAGCATGGGCCACACCGGCAACTACCGGTAGGCCGCAGGCCGAGTACGACCGGGTCAGCCGGCCTTCAGCTCGACGACGGTGGCGACCGGCGTGCGATCGGTCCCCTGCCCACCGACGAAGTACGCGGTGTCACCGATCGTGGTTGCCGCGCCGTCGGTGACGGGCGCGGGAAGTGTGCCCGCCGCGGCGGTAGCCCCCGTGCGCGGGTCGAACTGCAACACCTGACCGGTCACCTGGTTGCTGACGAACCCGCCGAGCACGTAGATGCGACCGCCGAGCTCGACGGCGCTGGCGTGCGACAGCGGTGCCGGTAGCTGGCCGACGACGGTGACCTGGGCGCTGGCGGGATCGATCTTCTGGATCGAGCGCGTGTCGGCACCGCTCGCGCTGGTCACACCACCGAACACGTAGATCGCGCCGCCGGCGGCGGCCACCGCCGGGTAGCGCACCGGCTCGGCGAGCGGGCCGAGCATCCGGTAGCCGGTGCCGTCGTCGCTCACGAGCACGCTCCGGGAGATCTGACGACCGTCGAAACCGCCGACCACGTACACCTTGCCGTCGATCGTGACCGAGGCGTGGTCGGACAGTGGACCGGGGAGGTTGCCGACGACCTTGCTCGCCGAACCGGGCTGGACCGACTGCACCGCGGCGCTGCCCTCCTCGCCCGATCCGCCTGCGATGACGACGTACGCGCCGTTCACGACCGCGCCCGCGGCGTCGTGCACGGGCTGGGAGAGGGACCCGCCCGTCTGCGACGAGCCGTTCGACGGATCGACACGCACGACCTTGCCGGTCGTCTGTTTCGAGGCGTCGAGGCCGCCCAGCACGACCAGCTGCTTCCCGTCCGTGAGGACGACCTCACGGGACGACGGCGACGGCAGCTTCCACGGCGCCGCCGTGATGTGCAGCCCGGTCGCGCCCGTCGTGCTAGGCGCGGAGGACGCCGTGCCCGCCGACGCGGTCGTCGACGGCGCGCGCTTCGACGTGGAGCCACCGCCCCCGCCTCCTCCGCACGCGGCGACGAGCAGCGCGACCGCGCCGAATGTGACAACGGTACGGGCGGCGCGCGGCACGGTGGCACCCTTGCACACGAAGCGCGGCCTCCCCAGTCGGACACCCCGCTACGATCGGCCTCGACCCGTGGTGTGCTCGGGACAGCCGGGCTGAGAGGGTGTACGCCGACGAGCGCATGTCAGCGCCACCGACCCGTGGAACCTGCACCGGGTAATTCCGGCGAAGGGAGGGATCGTGGAGGCGTCGCCGGCGACCGTGGCGCTCGTCTTCGCGGGCGGAGATCCGGTCGACAGCGCCATCGCCGCGCGCTTGCCGGACGC
>JBKPDN010000044.1:0-4154 GCA_046727875.1 Actinomycetota bacterium
AGATCGGCTGCTTGTAGGCGATGATCGCGAGCGTCTCGAACGCAGGGGCCGAGAGGCGCGCGTGCTGCCCTTCGAGCACGAAACGCTCCACGTACGCCGCCAGGTCCGGATGGGTCTGGAAGCGGTAGCCACCGGCCACCCTTGCCAGCACGAACCCGCGCCCGGCGTCTTCGTACTCGTCGGCCAGCTCGCGGCACAGCTGCTCGATGTTGGCGACCGGCAGCTCGACGAGCTGGGCGAGGAAGCCGGGCTCGACCGGGTCGGTCGCGGCCATGACTACGGCCTCGACGACGCGGCGCGCTTCGTGAGCCCGCAGCCCCTCGGTGGCTTCGTCGAGCGGATCGTCGTACATCGCTCCTCGCGGTTACTCGGGCTCGGACGCGACCGGTTCGGGGTCCTCGCCCTCCTGCATGTCGTCCCACTCGGCGATGCTGGCAGCGTCGAGCGCGGACTCCCCCTCCCGCAGCCGGCGTACGCGCAGCTCACCGAACGTGTCGAACTGCTCCAGGTCGAGCACACCCTGCTTGTAGAGCTCGAGCACGGCCAGAAAGCGCACGATCACCTCGAGCTGTGTCGGAACGTCGATGACCAGGTCGCGGAAGCTGATCGGATCGCGCGCGGGCACGATCGACAGCACGACCGCGACCGCGTCGCGCACGCTGGCGCGAATCGGCGCGATGTGTTCGACCTCGATTCTCGGGGTGGCCTTCCCGGCCAAGCCTCGCAAGGCCGAGGCCAGCAGCGTCGAAGGCGCGACGTGCTCGAGCGGGTCAGGCCGCAGCGAGGCGAACGGCTCCTCCACGCTGGCCCGACGGGGCAGGCTGCGGTCGGCCCGGCGCACGAGCGTCTCCATCGCGCGCGCCGCGTCCTTGAACGTCTTGCACTCGAGCAGACGTGCGAGGAGGAGATCGCGCTCCTCGAAGCGCAACAGCTCCTCCTCGAGCTCCACCTCCTCGAGCGACGGCAGGAGCCGGCGTGCCTTCAAGTCGACGAGCGTGGCCGCGATCAGCAGGAACTCGGTCGTGACGTCGAGATCGAAGCTCTCCATGCGCTCGAGCTCGGTGAGGTACTCGTCGACGATCCTCGACAGCGAGATCTCCCACAGATCGACCTCCTGCTTGAGGATCAGGTGCAACAGGAGGTCGAACGGACCCTCGAAGACGGACGTCGACACCTCGTACGGCATTCGGGAATCAGGCTACCGGAGGCGTCTGCGCGCACCGGGCAATGCGCGAGGAATGGGATCGAACGGCAGGTAGCCTCACTGGTCATGCCACGCGTGTTCTCGGGCATCAAGCCCACTGGCGAGATGCATCTCGGCAACTACGTCGGCGCGGTGAAACGCTGGGTCGAGGACCAGGACCGGCAGGACGCGATCTACTGCGTCGTCGACCTCCACGCGATGACGGTCCCGTACGAGGTAGCGGAGTTCACGCGGCTCACCAGACGGCTGGCAACCGAGCTGCTGGCTGCCGGCCTCGATCCGGAGCGGTGCACACTGTTCCTGCAGAGTCATGTCCCTGCCCACGCCGAGCTCGCATGGATCCTGAATTGCGTTGCGACCTTCGGTGAGCTGCGGCGGATGACGCAGTTCAAGGAGAAGAGCGAGGGGCAGGAGTCGGTGACCGTCGGGCTGTTCGATTACCCGGTGCTGATGGTCGCCGATATCGTCCTGTACGACACGGACGAGGTCCCGATCGGCGACGACCAGCGTCAGCACCTCGAGCTCGCGCGCGACGTCGCGACTCGGTTCAACACCCGCTATGGCCAAACCTTCGTCGTGCCCAAGGCCACCTTCCCTCCGGTCGGCGGTCGCGTCATGGATCTCCAGGATCCGACGTCCAAGATGTCCGCGACGGCGGGATCGCCACAGGGGAGGGTTCTGGTACTCGACCCGCCGGAGATCGTGACCAAGAAGATCAAGTCGGCGGTCACGGATTCGGGCACCGACGTCCGTTACGACCCGGCGAACAAGCCGGGGATCTCGAACCTGCTCGAGATCCAGGCCGCCGTCACGGGCCGGGCCGTCCCTGACATCGAGGGTGAGTTCGCGGGATCGGGCTACGGCGCGTTCAAGAGCGCTGTCGCCGACGCCGTGGTCGACGCGCTGCGCCCACTGCAGGATGCATACAAGAAGCTCGAAGCCGATCCCGCGGAGGTCGACCGGCAGCTCGCACTCGGCGCCGAAAAAGCGCGCGCGATAGCCGATCCGGTACTTCGGCGCGCGCGCGCCGCGGTGGGTCTTCTGCAGCCGGGCTAGCGCTCAGGAGTTGTCGGCGGCTTCCAGCGCTTCGGCGACGGGGACGGGCACGCCACTCGCCGGCCATCGATCCCGACGGTGATGGGCCCACGCCCAGCGGGCAGCTTCGTCACGGCCACCGGCGGCCCGGATCCGGTCCGCTCCCCGCTCGTCGTGCCGGAGGTACCACGCGACGCGTCTGCGAAATCCCATCGTGCCGGCCCAGCGCTCGACACGCCCGCTCCCCGTCCAGGCCCCCATCACGGTCGCGCCGGTGCGGCCGAGCACACCGAGACCGGCGTCGAGCTTGCCCACGTCGTGGAGCAGCGCCGCCGCGAGCCATTGGGACTGCTTGGCATACTCCGTCCCGGCGAGGCGCTCCTCCACCTGCCGGGCGACGCGCACCGTGTACCTGCGGTCGTGGTTCGGCAGCGCACGCCAGAGGGCAAGCTCGTTCGGCTCGAGGATGCTCTCGACCCAGGCGACGTCCTGCGCGCGCGGCGGGCCGGGCCACAACGCGCGAACGAACCGCCGGGCGAGGTGCAGCGGCTTCATCGGACGATGAAGTCGAACAGCCCGTCGATGAACGGCGAGAACAGGCGTCCAAACAGGTTTGTCGACAGCCCGACGAGCAGGAGCACCAGGATCCCATAGGGGCGGAACCGATGCCACGCGGGAAGCCACTCGCGTGGCAGCACGCGCTCGATGAGCGACGATCCGTCGAGCGGCGGAACCGGCAGCAGGTTGAACAAGCCGAGGATGAGATTGGCGAGCGCGAAGAACAGCAGCACCTGGATCACGAGCGGCAGGTCGGCGATCCGATTGGCGCCGCCGGTGTAGGCGCCGAAGGCGGCGCGGGCCGCAAGAGCCGAGACCGCCATCAACGCGAAGTTCGACAACGGGCCGGCCAGCCCGACAAAGAGCATGTCGCGGCGCGGGTTGCGCAGCTTCGCGGGGTCGACGGGCACCGGCTTCGCCCACCCGAACGCGCCGAACCCGGTGATCGTCAACATCGCCGGCAGGATGATCGAGCCGAACGGGTCGATGTGCGGGATGGGGTTGAGCGTGAGCCGGCCCGCGCGCTTCGCCGTGTCGTCGCCGAAGAAGAGCGCGACGACCCCGTGGCTGATCTCGTGCAGGATGATTGCCAGGAACAGGCAGCCGAAGAAGACAAGTCGTTCTTCGACGTCGGCGCTCAAGGCTGTGCCATTGTCGCCGTCGCAAGCTCCGGCTCCTGCGGCGCCGGCGGCCGTGTGGTCAGCGGGGCCGGGACGCGCAGTTGATGCACAGGCGGGCGGCCGGCATGGCCTCCAGCCTCGCCTCGGCGATCTGGTTCCCGCACGATTCGCACTGGCCGTAGGTCCCGGCGTCGAACTTGCGCAGCGCGTCCTCGTTCTCCCGCAGCGTGTCGAGGAGGGTTCCGCCCAGCGCTTCGACCTCGCCGCGCTCCGCGGTGACTTGGCCCGAGTCGGCGAAGCCGTCGTCGAAGTCGAGCCTGCCGCCGGGACCGATGCCCAATTGACGCAGTTGGTCGACCAAGCGCTCGTGCTCTTCTTGGAGGCGGTCGCGCAACGTCCCATGGAGCGTCTCGGCCATAGAGGAAGCCTATCGCCCGCCCCGGCTGGCGGTATCTGGGAATCTGGCCCGCGGGTGGGCCGCCTCGTAGACGGCCCGGAGCCGCTCGGGCGACACCTTCGTATACACCTGCGTGGTGGAGAGGCTGGCGTGACCGAGCAGCTCCTGGACCACGCGGATGTCGGCCCCGCGGTCGAGCATGTGCGTCGCGCACGAGTGGCGCAGGATGTGCGGCGACAGCCGCCCGTCGAGCCCGGCCCGCTCCCCCGTGGTGCGCACGATCTTCCAGCAGCTCTGCCGGCTCAGCCGCCCGCCGCGCGCGTTCAGGAACACCGCCTCG
>JBKPDN010000045.1:0-12627 GCA_046727875.1 Actinomycetota bacterium
GTCGGCGACCGTGCGCTTGTCGACGCGCTCGGGCACGTCGGCGAAGCGTGGCCGCACCTCCCGGATGAACGGGCCGTCGTACTCGACGTCGTACATCGCGGGCACGTACACGCCCGGGATAGCGGCCAGCTCGCGCAGGACGCCCTCACGGGTCGTGCGGCCCGAGTGCTTCCATGCTCCGATGACGTCGGTCATCTCGCCGACGGCCTCCTCGCCGTCGCCGATGACGAACGCGTCGACGAAGTCGGCCATGGGCTCGGGGTTGTAGGCACAGTGCCCGCCGGCGACGACGACCGGGGCGTCGGGGCGGCGCGCTTCGCTCCGGACGGGCACGCCGGCGAGGTCGAGGCAGTTCAGGACGTTCGTGTAGACGAGCTCGGCGGAGAGGTTGAACGCGATGACGTCGAAGTCGGCGGCAGCGCGGTGGGTATCCACCGAGAACAAGGGCAGGCTGTTCCGGCGCAACTCGCCCTCGAGGTCGACCCAGGGCGCGTACGACCGCTCGGCGGCGGCGTCGTCGCGCTCGTTCAGGATCTCGTAGAGAATCTGCAGCCCCTGGTTGGGCAGCCCCACCTCGTAGGTGTCGGGGTAGACGAGAAGCCAGGACACGTCGCCGGGGCGATGGTCCGGCGATTGCGCCCCTCGCTCCATGCCGATGTAGCGAGCAGGCTTCTCGACCCTGGCCAGGAGCGGTTCGATCCGCGGCCACAGGCTGGACATCTGGAACCCCAGTCTACCGGACGCCCTCATCAGGGGTTTTGGCGTCGCACGGCCCGAATAGTCCCGGTCCTGCGACGCCAAAACACAGAGGTCAGGTGAAGCGGCGCATGGAGACGTTGGCGACGAGGGCGATGCACGCGAAGTCAGTGAGGGTGCTCGAGCCTCCGTAGCTCATGAACGGGAGCGGGATGCCCGTCACGGGCATGATCCCCATCGTCATGCCGATGTTCTCGAAGATCTGAAACGAGAACATCGCCAGCACACCGACACACACGAGCGTGCCGAAGAAGTCGCGAGCCAGGAGCGCGGCTCGCCATGTTCGCCAGATCACGACCGCGAACAGCGCCAGGAGGGTCGCGGCGCCGATGAAGCCCAGCTCCTCGCCGACGGCGGTGAAGATGAAGTCCGTGTGCTGCTCGGGTACGAACCCGCCGCCCGTCTGCGGTCCGTTCCCGAACCCGCGGCCGGTCACGCCGCCCGTTCCGATGGCGATCTTCGACTGGTCCGTGTTGTAGGTCGTGTTGCGCTTGTCTCCCCCCTGGTTGACGAAGCTCGTCAGTCGGTCGACCTGGTACTGCCTGAGCACCCCGACGTTGACGATCGCCACCACGAACGTCAGCGAGAGCAGCGCCAGCACGAGCAGGTGGCGGATGCTCGCACCCGCCACCGCCAGCAGCGCGATCACGACCAGCCCGAGCACCATGGCGGTCCCGAGGTCGGGCTGGATCATGACGAGACCCAGTGGGACGGCCGCGAGGCCGATCGTCACCGTGAGGCGCCACGGGTTCATCTCGCCTCGATGCTCGTTGGCGTATCCCGCCACGGCGATGATGATCCCGAACTTTGCGATCTCGGACGGCTGGAACTGGAACCCACCAGGGAGTTGGAACCAGGCCTGCGAGCCGCGCGCGCTCGACCCGATCGGTGAAAGCACGATGAGGAGCAACACAACGGTGACGATGTACGCGAGCGCCGAGAAGTCGCGCAGCTTCCGGTAGTCGATGGCGAGGAGCACCGCCAACACCACCAGCCCGACGAAGATCGCGGCACCCTGGCGCTTGACGAAATAGAACTCGTCCACACCCTCGCTGCGGAGGCGTTCGTGGGTGGACGAGTAGATCATGAACAAGCTGAGCGCGCTGATCATCAACGTCGCGCCGATGAGGAACGGGTCGAGGTCGCGCAGCACCGACGTCTCGAACCACGAGAACCGGCTCGAAACGCCGGTCGCGCCGGGGAAGCGCCGGTCCCACCGTGAGCCCGCCCGCGGGAGGGTCGACATCAGTCCCCCTGCTCCGGTGGCGGCGGCGCGACCTGCACCGGCGCGGGGTTGAGGTTCCCGTTGAGCCCGTCGATGACCCGGCGGACGATCGGCGCCGCGACCGACGCGCCAAATCCGCCTTCCTCGACCACTGACATCACGACGTACTGCGGCTGGTCACTGGGCGTGATGCCGACGAACAGCGAGCTGTCCTGCTTGCCATTGCCCTGGGCCGTGCCCGTCTTCCCGGCGACCGCGCCGCCGGTGAAGCCCCGGAATGCGCCTCGAGCGGTGCCCCCGCTCCCCGTGGTCACGCCGCGCAGTCCCTCCATGATGACGTCGCGGTTCTCGGGGTTGAGGCCGGTCGACCCGACCGGCTGTGGCGGCAGGTCGCGGAACACGGGCTGGGACTGATCGAGGCCGGTGCCGGGCTCGAGGAGCGCGCTCGCGAGCCGCGGCGTGAAGAGCGTCCCACCGTTGGCGAACGCTGCGTACCCGCTGGCGAGCTGGAGCGGCGTGACGAGCAGGTCGCCCTGCCCGACGGCAAGGCTCACGTTGTCGCCGGGAAGCCACAACGAGTTCTCGCGCTTCTTGCGCGGGTCGGGCTCGTTCTGGCTGAACCGCTCCTTCCACACCTGGTCCGGGACACGCCCGGCGACCTCGCCCGGCAGACCCACGCCGGTGGGCCGCCCGAAGCCGTACGCCTTCGCCGTGTTCTGGATCGCGTAACCCTTGTCGATCTCGTCGGACTCGCCCTTCTTCCCGCCGGTGTTCTCTTTGTTCCACGTGTTGTAGTGCTGCCACATGTTCCGGCCGAGGTTGTAGAAGTACACGTCGCTCGAGACCGTGAGCGCCTCCGGAAGGTTCACGGTGCCGTGGGGGGTCTTTCCGGCGTTGCATCGCTGCTCCGGCGGGTCGCCGATGTTCAGGCAGCCCTGGTCGTTGAAACCCGCGGTGGGATCGAGCTGCCCCGTCTGCAGCCCCGCGATCGCGCTGAACAGTTTGAACGTGGAGCCGGGCGCGTACAGGCCCTGCACGGCGCGGTTCACGAGTGGGAAGTTGCTGTCGGGCTTGTTCAGCAGCTGGAACTCCTCGGGCGTGATCCCGTTCGCGAATTGGCGCGGGTCGTACGTGGGGTTCGACGCCATGGCGACGATCGACCCGTCGTTCGGGTCGAGCGCGATGACCGTCCCGGCGCCGGCGCGGTAGTTCACCACGCGCGACTTGTCGGTCTGGTCACGGAACTTGCGCGCGCCCTCCATCCCGTCCGCGAGCGATTGCTCGGCCAGTCGCTGGATGTCGAGATCGAGCGTGAGCTTCACGTCCTTGCCCGCGACGGCCTTGCGATCCTCGATCGTGCGGACGACCCTGCCCTGGCTGTCGACCTCGACCTTGAGCCGACGCGGTTTCCCCCGCAGCACGCTCTCGAACATCTGCTCCACACCGTCTTTCCCGATGAGGTCGCCCTCGCGGTAGCCGTCGTTGCGGTGCGCCTTGAGCTCGCTGCCGTTGATCTCGGAGACGTACCCGATCAAGTTCGCCGCCACGGGCCCGTTGGGATACGCGCGCACCGCCGTCCGGGCGACGTTCACCCCTGGGAAGTCCGTCTCGTGCTCCTCGATGTAGGTCCGCACCTCGGGCGGGATGCCTGTGGCGATGCGCACCGGCCCGAAGGACGACGTGCGCGGGTGGTCGATGCGCTGCTTGATCTCCTTGGCGGAGACGCCGAGCTGCTCGCCGAGCCGCCCTTCGACCAGGCCTCGCTCCTGGGTGCTCAGCGGCTTGGTCCGGTCGAACGTGATGACGTCGACGGGCTCGTTGTCGACGATCGGCTTGTCGTTCCGGTCCAAGACGCGGCCTCGGAGCGCGGGCTCGTACAGAACCCTGATGCGGTTGCTCGACGCGGCGGCCGCGTAGTTGCTGTCCGACGCGACCTGGAGAAACCAGAGCCGCGCGAAGAGCGCGCTGAAGAGGAACATGACGATGACGCCGATGACGGTGAGCCGCAGACGGCTGCCTTCGATCACGACGCGCTCCGCCCCGTAGCGACCGGCCGAGTGGGCCCCCATGTTGCTCGACCCGACCTGCGACCCGGGGACGCCCCCGGCTGACCAGCGGTTCCGGCCCGTCCGGGACTGATGAATCCAGGCGCAGCGCGGCCCACCGCGCTACCGACCGGCCCAGCCACGGCCCGCCCAGCGCTGCGGCGGCCAGCCGCCCTCGCGGGTCGGCTCGCGGCTCGCCCACCGCGCCACCGGGAAGATCACGAACGCGAGCAGCGCGTCGTACACGCTCGCCATGAGGATGACCCGCACGGTCCAGAGCGCGAGGAGCTGGTCCTGACCGGCGAGCGCACCCACGCCCACGAACAGGACGCCGCCCGCCACGCCGGCCAGGCCGCCCATGATCGGCGCGACCCAGCGGGTCGAGCGGACGAGCGCGCCCTGCACGACACCGATGCCGTACCCGACGAGCGCGAACGACAACGCCGACAGCCCGAGGGGCGTGTTCAGGAACAGGTCGATGGCCAACCCCGTCGCGAACCCGAACGCCGCCCCGCGCTCCGGGCCCTGGTAGTACGCGATCCCCGCCGTGAGGACGAGTCCGAGATCGGGCATCACGCCGAAGATGCGGAGCCCGGCGGAGAAGAGCGTCGTCTGGAGCACGACGACCGCGAGGATGAGCAACGCGAATCGGAGTCGCGGGAGCCAGGTCACCGTAGGCCCTGCCGCTCGTGCGTCATTTCCCCGAGCCGCCGGCGGAGGGTCGGAGCACCTTCACGTAATCGAGGCGGGAGAAGGCGACGAGCGGCTTCACGAGGATGTCCTGCTGGAGGTCACCGTGGGTCTTCGTGACCTTGCTCACGGTGCCCACGGGGATGGCGGCCGGGAACGGGCTGTTCTGCTGCCCGGACGTGTAGACGATCTCACCTTTGGTGACCGCGGCGTTGGGGTCGACGAAATCGAGGCGCACGGTGCCGCTGTCGCCGCGCCCCTTCACGACGCCGCTGGTGCCGCTCTTTTCGACCTTCACACCGACGCCCGACTGCGGGTCCTTGAGCAGGAGCACCGTGGCTCGGTCACGAGACACCTCGAGCACGCGTCCGACGAGCCCGGCCCCCGTCACGACCGGCATGTCGACACCGACCCCGTCGTTCGAGCCCTTGCCGATCTGCACGGTGAACTCGAAGTTGCTCGGCGCGCCTTCCACTACGGGCGCAGCGATCGAGTCTGCGTCCTCGACGAACGGGAGGTCGAGGAGCTGCTTGAGCTCCTTGTTCTCGTCGGTGGCGGCGCGCGCTCGTGCGCCCTGGCCGCGCGCGTCGTCCAGCTGGCGCTTCAGCTTCGCGTTCTCGTCCTTCAGCGAAGATGCGCGGGTGACGCCGTCGATCCAGTTGCCGACCGGCGAGAACACGGTGTCGACCACGCCGGCGATCGGGCTGACGATGTCGTGCGCGCCGCCGCGCAGCGCGGAGATGGGCCCCGATCCGCGTACGTCGAGTGTGATGAGCGTGACCGCGGTCAGCAGGATGAGCGCGAGAACCGTACGGCGTCGGTTGCCACGCTGATACACGACCACTGATTCGCTCGCTCCCTCGCTCGCATTCTGTTCCGGTCTTCAGCCGGCGACTCGTCGCCGTGGGCGAGCGCCCGCCCTATGTCGCTCAGTCGCGCTGCGACGCGAGCAGAACAGCCTTGAGCGCGTCGAACTCTTCGAGGCACTGCCCCGACCCGAGCACGACGGTGTACAGCGGATTCTTCGCCCGGCGGACGGGCATTCCGGTCTCGTTCGCGAGCCGCGCATCGAGCCCGTGCAGCATCGAGCCACCGCCGGTGATGACGATGCCCTTCTCCATCATGTCGGCAGCGAGCTCGGGCGGCGTACGGTCGAGGGTGTACTTGATCGCATCGCAGATCGCCTGCACGGGCTCGTCGATGGCCTCACGCAGCTCACCGGTCGACACGACGATCGTCTTGGGCAGCCCGGTGACGAGGTCGCGCCCGCGCACCTCGGCGTACAGCTCTTCCTTGAGCGGCCACGCGCTCGCGAGCTGCGTCTTGACGTCTTCGGCGGTCCGCTCGCCCAGCGCGAGCGAGTACTCCTTCTTGCAGAAGTTGATCAGTGCCTCGTCGATCTCGTCACCCGCGACGCGCACCGACTCGCTGGCCACGATGCCGCCGAGCGAGATCACGGCGACCTCGGTGGTGCCACCGCCGATGTCGACGACCATGTTGCCGCTCGGCTCGTGGACCGGCAGCCCGGCGCCGATGGCCGCGGCCATCGGCTCCTCGATGATGTAGGCCGGCTTCCGCGCTCCCGCGTACTCGGCCGCCTCCTGGACGGCACGCTGCTCGACGCCCGTGATGCCCGACGGGACGCAGATCACCATCCGGGGCTTGGCCCACCGGCGCTGGTGGACCCGCTGGATGAAGTAGCGGAGCATCTTCTCGCAGATGTCGAAGTCGGCGATCACGCCGTCCTTGAGCGGGCGGATGGCCTGGATGTGGGCCGGGGTGCGCCCGACCATCCGCTTCGCCTCCATGCCCACCGCCAGCGGCCGGCTGTCCTTCGTGTTGACCGCGACGACCGACGGCTCGTTCAGCACGATTCCCTTGCCGCGGACGTAGACGACAGTGTTGGCGGTGCCGAGGTCGACAGCCATGTCGTTGCCGACGACGGAGGACAACCACGGTCGGGTCACGTTGTGAGGGCCTCCTGGCCTGGGAAGGGGACCAGGCTATGAGGTGCCCCTGAGCGGGTCCAGCCCGGCCCTTTCGGGCGCATCGGACTCTGCGAGCGCGCGAGGAACCGCACGGTGCCCCCGCCCGCAACACACGACCCCAAGGAGACAGCGACGATGCACGTCAGGCTACCGGTACGCGCCCGGCGCGGCGCGTCAAACCAGCTCGGGGAAGAACAGCGCGATCTCCCGCTCGGCCGACTCCGGTCCGTCCGAGCCGTGCACGAGGTTCTCTGTGGTCTCGAGCGCAAGATCGCCGCGGATCGTGCCCGGGGCGGCGTCGCGCGGGTTCGTCGCGCCCATCACCGTCCGCACGACCTGCCACGTGTCGGGCCCGCCCTCGACGACCATCGCGACGAGGGGTCCACGCGTGATGAACACGACGAGGTCCTCGAAGAACGGTTTGCCGTCGTGCTCCGCGTAGTGGACCGCCGCGAGCTCGACGTCGATGCGGCGCAGGTCCATGGCGACGATCATCAACCCCCGGCGCTCGAGACGGCGGATGATCTCGCCGACGAGGCCGCGCTCGACCGCGTCGGGCTTGCACAGGAAGAGCGTGCGATCAGTCATCGGCGGCTGACCCTAGCAAGTGACACCCGCGTCGGCGGCGGCTTCGCCGACCGCCGTCGCAGAGCCGGAGCTTGCGACGGCGACAATCAGTGCGGGTCACCGTGAACGAGCGCGTGCCGCGCGGCGCCGACGGTGTACAGCGATCCCGTTACGACGATCTGCTCGTCAGCGCCCGTGACCGCGAGTGCCCGGCTCACGGCGTCCTCGACCGAGTCGAAGGTCTCGATTCGCGCGGGGTCGACGCCGAGGTCGGCGGCGGCCGCCGCCACGACGTCAGCGTCGAGCGCGCGAGGGCTTGGTGGCCGGCAGCAGAGCACGCGCGCCGATCGCTTGGCGTCGAGCGCCTCGAGCATCTCGTGGGGCTCCTTCTCGCGCAGCAGGCCGATGACAACTGTGCGCGGCGTCTCCGGGAACTCGTCGGCGAGCGCGACGCGCAGCGTCTGGGCACCGGCGACGTTGTGCGCCCCGTCGAGCAGAACGAGCGGTCGGTGTCCCAGGACTTCGAGCCGGCCCGGCGACCGCACGGCGCCGTACGCGTCGGTCACGACGTCCTCCGGCAGCGGCCGTTCGAGGAAGCCCTCGGCGGCGGTCAGCGCGGCGGCCGCGTTGTCGGCTTGATACGCGCCGTGGAGCGGGAGGTACACACCGTCGTACGTCGCACCCGGCGTGAACAGGTCGGCGAGACGCCCGGCGTGGGCGACGCGATTGCTGGTCACACCGAAATCCCTGGCGCGGGTCAGCACGCGCGCCGCTCCGCGGTCGAGGAACTTCGGGACGAGACCGGGATCGGTCTCGCCCAGGACGAGGGTCGAGCCGGGCTTGACGATGCCGGCCTTGTCGGCGGCGATCTGCTCGCGCGTCGGGCCGAGATACTCGACGTGGTCGACGCTGACGTTGGTGATGACGGCGATGCGCCCATCGACGACATTGGTGGCGTCCCACGTCCCACCCACGCCGACCTCTACGACCGCGACGTCGACAGCGACGTCCGAGAACCACGTGAACCCCGCCGCGGTGAGGATCTCGAAGTAGCTCGGCCGGTCGGGAAGGTGCGCCTCGACGTCGGCGATACGCGTGACCAGCTGCGCGAGCGTCGCGTCGTCGACGGGCTCCCCGTTCCATACGATGCGCTCGTTGATCTCCTCGAGGTGCGGGCTCGTGTACGTACCGACAGACAGACCCGACGCCTCGAGGAGCGCCGATGTCATCCGCGCGACCGAGGTCTTGCCGTTCGTGCCGGTGAGGTGGATCTCCGGGTACGACTCCTGCGGCGAGCCCAGCAGCCGGACGAGCGCTTCGATGCGCTCGAGCGTCGGCGCCGCGCGCCGGTCCGTGCCCGGCGGAAGCCCCGTCGACTCGAGGTTGACGTGGGCGTCGAGCCAGGCCCGCGCTGCGCTGATGTCCAACTCAGGCCGCGTCCTCGGTGAGCTCGACCTCGACCGCGAACTCCTCGGCCTGCAGGAGCTCCAGCGCCCCCTGGACGCGGCCGGCCTGGCGCACGTCCTCCAGCGCGGGCTCGAGCGCGTGCAGCCGCTCGGGCGTGTCCCGCACGACCGCGAGCTCGACTCCGGCGCGCAACGACTTCTGCTTCGACGTCTTCGCCTTGCGGATCTCGCCGAGCACGTCGGCCGCGACCTCGTAGATGGCGGGATCTGCCTCAGCTCCCTCGGTGGTGGTCCCGAATTCCTTGGCGTCGGGCCATGGCGCGCGGTGGATCGAGCCCTCCTGCCACCACGACCACACTTCCTCGGTGACGAAGGGGAGGTGCGGGGCGAAGAGCCGCAACATGGCGGAGAGGGCGAGCTCGAGCGCCCGTCGCGCCGAGCCCGCCCCGCGCTCGCCGGCGGCGCCGTACGCGCGCTGCTTCACGAGCTCGAGGTAGTTGTCACAGAAGTCCCAGAAGAAGCGCTCGGTGGTGTCGAGGGCGCGGGCGTAGTCGTAGCTCTCGAACGCGCTCGACGTGTCCACGATCAGGCCGCGCAGCTTGTGCAGCAGCGACCGGTCGAGGGGCTCGGTGACCTCGCCGAGTGGCTCGCTCCCGATCACGCCGAGCACGAACTTCGACGCGTTGAGGATCTTGATCGCGAGCCGCCGGCCGACCTTGATCTGACCCTCGTCGATCGCGGTGTCGACACCTGGTCGCCCGCTTTGCGCCCAGTAGCGCACCGCGTCGGAGCCGAACCGGTCGAAGTACTCGACCGGCGTGACGACATTGCCCTTCGACTTCGACATCTTCTTGCGGTCGGGATCGAGGATAAAGCCGTTGATCGTGGCGTCGCGCCACGGCAGCGTGCCGTGCTCGTACTGCGCACGCAGGAGTGTCGCGAACAGCCACGTGCGAATGATGTCGTGGCTCTGGGGGCGAAGGTTCGTCGGGAACGTGCGCGAGAAGAGGTCGGGATCGTCCTCCCAGCGCGTCGCGATCTGCGGCGTGAGCGACGACGTCGCCCACGTATCCATCACGTCGGGGTCGCCGAGGAACCCGCCCGGCTTGCCGCGCTGATCGTCGTCGTAGCCATCGGGTGCGTCACTCGAGGGGTCGACCGGCAGCTGGTCCTCGCGCGCGAGGAGCGGCTGCGTGTAGTCGACGTCGCCGTCGTCGTCGATCGAGTACCACACGGGGAACGGAACGCCGAAGAACCGCTGGCGGCTGACGAGCCAGTCAGTGTTGAGGCCTTCCACCCAGCTCTCGTAGCGCACCCGCATGTGCGGAGGGTGCCACCGCAGCTCCCGGCCGCGTTCGAGCAAGACCGCGCGCAGGTCGGGATCGTTCGCGCCGTTGCGGATGTACCACTGGCGCGTCGTGACGATCTCGAGCGGGCGCGAGCCTCGTTCGTAGAACTTCACCGGGTGGGTGATCGGCGCGGGGTCCCCTTCAAGACTCCCCGCATCGCGCAGGAGCTCGACGACGCGCTCGCGCGCCTGCTTGACGGTCTTGCCGCCGAGCTCGCGGTACCGCGCCTCGGCCTCGGGATCGGTGGGCTCCCAGTCGGGAGGCTCGGCGGAAAGGCGTCCGTCGCGGCCCATCACGCTCCGAGTCGGGAGGCGCAGCTCGCGCCACCAGACGACGTCCGTCACGTCGCCGAACGTGCAGATCATGGCGATGCCTGTGCCCTTCTCGGGATCCGCCAGCGAGTGCGGGAGCACGGGCACCCGCACGCCGAACAGGGGCGTCGTGACCTCACCGCCGAAGCGGTCGCGGAATCGCGCGTCGTCCGGGTGGGCGACGAGCGCGACGCACGCGGGGATGAGCTCGGGTCGCGTGGTCTCGATGACGATGTCCGACGCGCCGTCGACCCCGCCGAACCGCACCCGGTGGGTCGCGCCCACCTGCTCGCGGTCCTCGAGCTCGGCCTGGGCGACCGCGGTGCGGTCGTCGACGTCCCAGAGGGTGGGCGCCTCGGCCTGGTAGGCCTCACCCCGGGCGAGGTTGCGCAGGAACGCGCGCTGAGACACGCGCTGCGCGCCTTCGCCGATCGTGGTGTAGATGAGCGACCAGTCGACCGACAGCCCGAGCCGGCGCCAGAGGTCCTCGAACACCTGCTCGTCGACGTCGGTGAGGCGCTCGCAGAGCTGGACGAAGTTGGGACGCGACACCGGGACGGCGTTCTTCCCCGGCTTGTCCGGCGGGGTGAAGTCGGGGTTGTACGGCAGGGACGGGTCGCAGCGCACCCCGTAGTAGTTCTGCACCCGCCGCTCGGTGGCGAGGCCGTTGTCGTCCCAGCCCATCGGGTAAAAGACCTCGTCGCCGCGCATACGCCGGTAGCGGACGATGGAGTCGGTCTGTGCGTACCCGAACACCGAGCCCATGTGGAGCGACCCGCTCACCGTCGGCGGCGGGGTGTCGACGGAGTAGATCTCGTCCCGGGTCTTCGTCCGCTCGAACCGGTAGCTGCCGTCGGCCTCCCACCGCTCGCTCCAGCGGGCTTCGATCCCGTCGAGACTCGGCTTCTCCGGGACGCGGCTCATGCGGCGAGTCTAGGGAACGCTCTTCGCGTCTCCGCTTGGTCGGGGCGCCGGGCGGCTACGCGGTGCGGCGCGTCCCCGTCTCGGTGGTGACGAGGGTCGGCGTGACCCGCTCGAGCACGACGGTGCGGTCGATCACGCACTGGGCGATGTCGGAGCGGCTCGGCAGGTCGTACATCACCTCGAGGAGCACCTCCTCGAGGATCGCCCGCAGGCCACGGGCGCCCGTGCCCCGTTTCAGCGCCTCCTCGCCGACGGCCTCGAGGGCGTCGTCGGCGAACACGAGGTCGACGTCGTCGAACTGGAAGAACTTCTGGTACTGCTTCAGCAGCGCGTTCTTGGGCTCGACGAGGATGCGGATCAACGCGTCCTGGTCGAGGCTGTGCACGGCGCCGATGACCGGGAGCCGGCCGACGAACTCGGGGATCAGCCCGAACTTCAGGAGGTCCTCGGGGAGCACGCCGGCGAGGATCGTCCCGAGATCCTTCTCCTCCGCCTTGCGGATGTCGGCGCCGAAGCCCACGCCGTGGTTCCCGATGCGGCTCTCGATGATCTTGTCGATGCCGGCGAACGCGCCACCACAGATGAACAGGATGTTCGTCGTGTCGATCTGGATGAACTCCTGGTGCGGGTGCTTGCGCCCGCCCTGCGGCGGCACCGACGCGGTCGTGCCCTCGAGGATCTTCAGCAACGCCTGCTGCACGCCCTCGCCCGACACGTCACGGGTGATCGACGGGTTCTCGGCCTTGCGCGCGATCTTGTCGATCTCGTCGATGTAGATGATGCCGGTCTCGGCCTTCTTGACGTCGTAATCCGCGGCCTGGATGAGCTTGAGCAGGATGTTCTCGACGTCCTCGCCGACGTAGCCCGCTTCGGTGAGCGCGGTCGCGTCCGCGATCGCGAACGGGACCTTCAGCAGACGGGCGAGCGTCTGCGCGAGCAGCGTCTTGCCGCATCCGGTGGGTCCGATGAGCAGGATGTTGCTCTTCTGCAGCTCAACGTCGGGGTCGCCGTACGCGCCGGCCTGCACCCGCTTGTAGTGGTTGTAGACCGCGACCGACAGGATCTTCTTGGCTTGCTCCTGCCCGATGACGTAGTCGTTGAGGTACTCGTAGATCTCACGGGGCTTGGGGAGGTCGTCGAACTTGACCTCGCTGCTCTGCGAGAGCTCCTCCTCGATGATCTCGTTGCAGAGATCGATGCACTCGTCGCAGATGTACACGCCGGGACCGGCGATGAGCTTCTTGACCTGCTTCTGGCTCTTCCCGCAGAACGAGCACTTCAGCAGGTCGCCACCGTCACCGAACTTCGCCACGACGTCTCCTCGCTCCCCCGCCGGTCCGGCGACGCCCTAGCTCACTCCGGCGGC
>JBKPDN010000046.1:0-3486 GCA_046727875.1 Actinomycetota bacterium
TCGACTCGACCATGAGCTGTGAGTGCAACTCGCCCGGCGGGAGGTGCACCGCCTCCATGATCGGCTGGCCCGCGCCCCCGTGCTCGACGATCCCACCTCGGAAGTACGGCAGGCCGGCGGCTCTGGCAGCGGCTGACGCGGCGGCGTCGCCGACGATCGGGTCGTCCATCAGATGGGTGACGGCGCGCCCGCGGTGGGCGTGCAGGCGGAACGGGAAGAGGCCGAGCACGAGGGTCTGGAAGTGGTACATGAGGAAGCGTCCGACGACGTCGGCGTTGCCGATGCCGCTGCGGAGAAGCACGCGCGGCGTCTCGAACGCGCCGGCGGCGAGCACGACGAAACGGGCGGCCACCTCGTGCGCGGTGCCCTCGTCGTCGAGGTAGCGCACGCCGCGGGCTCGGCGCCCGGTGCCCTCCACGAGGACCTCGCTGACGTACGACTCGGGCCGGATCTGGCAGCGGCCGGTGCGCAGCGCGCGCCGCAGTGGGGAGACCGGGTCCCCCTTGGCGTCGATCGGGCATCCGAAGAAGCCGCAGAAGCCGCAGTTGTTGCACGCAGGCCGGCCGTCGTACTCGACGCTGTTGACGCCGGTTGGCGCGCGATACGGGTTGTAGCCGAGGCGGCGTGCCGCCTCGCTCGTGAGCACGGCGCAGAACATGTCCGGCCCCGGCGGCATCGGGTACGGGCCGGAGCGCCAGGCGGCGAACGGGTTGGCGGCGTGGTCCCCGGCCACGCCGACGGTGCGCTCGGCCTCGGCGTAGTAGGGCTCCAGCTCGTCGTACCCGAGCGGCCAGTCGGCGACGTCGGCGCCGTCGACGGGCCCGAGCTCAGCGCGGGCGTGGAAGTCGACCTCCCGGAAGCGGGGGAGCTTGCCGTCGGCGTGGAAGCCGCCGCCGCCGACGCTCGACGGAAGGTTGTTCACGTCGCCGGTGAAGGTGCGGTCACCGTCGGCCTCGCGGCGCCGGAACGTCCGCGGCTCGAGCATCGGGTCCGGGCCGAGGAAGTGGCGCCGCAGGAACTTGATCTCGTCGTTGCTGATCTCTCCGGTCGGCTCGAACGGCGGCTCGAGCTGCAGCAGGTGGTTGCGGCCCTTCTCGAGCATGATCACGGACCAGCCCGCCGCCGTGAGCACGTCGGCCGCGGTCGCGCCGGCGGGACCCGACCCGACGATGACCGCGTCGCAATCGGTCACCCGCGATCACTCACGACCGGATACCTCCTCGTCGGTGTAGCCGCGGGGCTGCACGTCGCCCGGGAACTGAATCGCCCGCCATCCCGCCAGGTCGCGATTCCCGCCGTATTCGGGGGCGCCGTAGGCGCCTTCGCACGCGTGCTCGTAGACGAGGTGCTTGAACTCCGGCGCCGCGTCGAGCCGCGCGTCCTGCTCGTCGGGCGCGAGCTGCGGGAAGTCGGGGCCCAGCGCCGCGATGCCGTCGCGGTACTCCTGCTGCCAGCCGCCCACCGGGCCGTTGCGCTCGCGCTCGGCGATGCCCTGCGAGCCTTCGATCCGGGTGCGCCACGCGAGCTCCTCGAGGCGGGAGAGGGGGAGGAAACGTCCGAACGAAGCGTCGCCGCCGTACCGGCCCGAGAACGGCCCGCCGGCCCAGATGCGCGGAGGATCGACCAGGAACGCGCCGAGCAATGCGTCGATGTAGGCGGTGACATCCATTGCACGCGCACCCGGGTGATCGCCGACGGGAGGGATCAACCGCTCGCACGCGGCTTCGACGACGGCGTACGAGTCGGGATCGAGATGGATCGGCACCCGAGTGGCGCTACGAGACCGTGAGGGCGTAGTTGCCGAGATGGTCGAGGCGCGCGATCGACCCCGGCGGCAGCACGACGACCGTGAACGGCTCCTCGATGAGGGCGGGCCCGTGCACCTCGGCGCCCGGACCGAGAACCGCGCCGTCGTACACGGGCGCCTCGACGAAGCCCGACCCGATGAACTCGGGACCGAAGTACGCGCGCCGGGCGCCGCGCCGCGCTGCCTTGGCGTCGCGAACCGTACCGAGAGGCGCCAGGCGCTCGGGCTTCGGCGTGTACCCACGAGCGACCAGGCGCACGCCCCGGAGCAGCGGCTGCTGGTTCCGGAAGCAGAACCCGCGATCAGCTTCGTGCTGGTCGTGGAACCGTTCGGTCAGGTCGAGCAGGCCGGGCTCGTCGAGGGCGTCGCCCTCCGGGACCGGGACGCTCATGTCGAAGTTCTGGCCCGGGTAGCACATCTGTGCGAACAGCTCCACGTCGACCTGCCCGTCCGCAAGCCCGGTCGGATCGAGCTCCTTGCGGGCCTCGTCGCGCAGCTCGGACATGATCGTGTGCACGCGCGACAGCTCGACCTGCGACAGCGGGACGACGTACGCGCGCACGAGATCGACGACGTAGTCGGCGACGAGCACGCCCAGCGCCGAGAACGCGGGCGCCGTCTTGGGCACCAGGATGCGGTCGATGCCGAGCTCGGTCGCGATCGCCCACGCGTGCACGGCGCCGTTGCCGCCGTACGCAATCAACCCGAGCTCGCGGGCGTCGGCGCCGTGCGAGGCGAGCACGCGCCGGGTGGCGTTCGCCATGCTGGCGTTCACGATCCGCTCGATGCCCCAGGCGGCTTCGACGACGTCGAGGCCGAGCGGCTCGGCGACGTCGCGGCGGATGGCGTCGAGGGCACCGTCGACGTCGAGCGTCATGCGGCCGCCCGCGAACCCGTCCACCGGGAGGTACCCCAGGACGGCGTCGGCGTCCGTGACCGTCGGCTGTGTCCCGCCGCGTCCGTAGCAGACGGGGCCCGGGGAGCTACCGGCGCTCTCGGGCCCGACGAGGAGCGCACCCTGGCGAACACGCGCGATGGACCCGCCCCCGGCGCCGACACTCTGGACGTCCACCATCGGCAGGCCGATGTAGTAGCGGTAGCGCCAGTTCCAGTCGGTCTTGATCTCGGGCTGCCCGTTGCGGACCAGGCACACGTCGAAGCTCGTCCCACCCATGTCGACGGCGATGAAGTCCTCGACCCCCGCCTTGCGCGCCGCCAGCGCCGACCCCATGACGCCGCCCGTCGGGCCGGACGCGAGCACCGACACCGCGCGGCGGGCGACGTAGTCGGGTGGCATCACGCCGCCGGTCGACTGCATGATCAGGAGCTGCCCCGCATACCCGGCGGCGCGCAGCTTCTCCTGGAGGCTGCCGACGTACGCCGCGATCTTCGGCGCCACGTACGCGTTCACGAGCGTCGTCGACACCCGCTCGAACTCCGGTCCGCGCGCCATCACTTCGTGGGAGAGCGAGACGTGGTCGACGTCGGGGAACTCTTCGCGGACGATCTCGGCGGCGCGCCGCTCGTGCTCGGGGTTCACGAAGCTGAACAGGAACATCACCGCGACGGACCGCACGCCCAGCTGCTTGAGCCGCTGCACACCACGGCGGACGGCGTTCTCGTCGAGCGGCGTGAGCACCTCGCCGCGGTAGTTCATGCGCTCTGCAATGGGGATGCGG
>JBKPDN010000047.1:0-11706 GCA_046727875.1 Actinomycetota bacterium
GTCCGGGTTCAAGTACACGTGGGCGACGGAGCACCACTTCCTGACCGAGTACTCGCACCTGTCGGCGAACGAGTCGTTCCTCGCCTACCTCGCCGGCGTGACCGATCGCATCCACCTCGGCTCGGGGATCTTCAACATCACGCCGCCGGTGAACCACCCGGCCCGCGTCGCCGAGCGGGTGGCGATGATCGACCACCTCAGCGAGGGGCGCATGGAGTTCGGCGTCGGGCGCGGCTCGTCGAGCACCGAGCAGAGGGGGTTCGGCATCCAGGACCCCGAGCTCACCAAGTTGATGGTCGACGAGGTGTTCCCGGAGTTCAAGCGCATGTGGTCGACGACGGACTACCGCTTCGACGGCGAGTACTTCTCGATGCCGCCGCGCAACGTGCTGCCGAAGCCGTACACCGACCCACACCCGCCGCTGTGGATCGCCGCCGGGAACCCGTCGACGTTCGAGAAGGCGGCCCGCATGGGTGTCGGCGTCCTGTGCTTCGCGATGGGCGCGCCCGACATGCTCAAGGAGCTCGTCGAGATCTACAAGAACACGATCGACCAGGCCGAGCCGGTTGGCGAGTACGTCAACAACAACGTGATGATCACGAGCCAGATGCTGTGCCTGAACGACGGGCAGAAGGCGCGCGAGATCTCCTGCGACATGAACGGCAGCTACCAGAACAGCCTCGTCTTCCACTACCTCGACACGTTCCCGAAGCCGCCGTTCGTCCCGGACTGGCCCGAGTTGATCCCCGAGCCGACCATGGACGAGATGGAACAGCGCATCCAGGCGGGCCGGGTCGTGGTCGGCACGCCCGAGGAGTGCGAGAAGGCGGTGCGCGGCTACGTCGACACCGGCGCCGACCAGCTCGTGTTCGGCCAGCTGTCCTCCACGATGCCGATCGAGGTCGCGGTCGAGTCGATCGAGACGTTCGGGAGCGAGTTGATCCCGATCTTCGACAAGGACCCGGTGCACAGCACGCAGCGGCAGCGCGAGGCTTACGTGGCGGCACGCGGACCCCGCGTCAACCCGATCGGCAAGGCCCACGACGCCGTTCCCGTCTAGATCGTCCCGGTGATGGGCGCGTGCGACGGGCGGGTCGCGCTCGTCACCGGCGCCAGCCGGGGCATCGGCGCCGCGATCGCGCTGCGTCTCGCCGGTGAAGGCGCGGCGGTCGCCGTCACCGCCCGCACGCTCGACGCCCATCCGACGCTCCCAGGATCGCTGCGCGAGGTCGTTGACGACATCGAGGCGCTCGGGAGCAAAGCCGTTGCGATCCCGGCCGACCTCGCCGACGCCGACGCCCGGGCCCGGGTCGTGCCCGAGGTCGAGGCCGCGCTCGGCCCGGTCGACATCCTCGTGAACAACGCGGCGGCCGCGTTCTACGCGCCGACGGCCGAGCTCCCGTTGCGGCGCCGTCGGCTCCTGTTCGAGCTGAACGTCCACGCGCCGGTGGATCTCGCGCAGCAGGTCATCCCGGGGATGCGGGCGCGCGGTGGCGGCTGGATCGTCAACATCTCGAGCGCGACGTCGCGCCACCCGAAGGGACCACCATTCGACCCTGGGATCAAGCTGGGCGCGACGAGCACCCTGTACGGCTCCACCAAGGCCGCGCTCGAGCGGATCACGACGGGCCTCGCCGCCGAGGTCTACGACGACGGGATCGCAGTGAACTCGCTGGCGCCGGTGGCCGCGGTCCGCACGCCCGGCGCCGAGGTCCACCTCGGCTCGCTCCTCGACGAGCGCCCCGACATCGTCGAGCCGGTCGAGCTGATCGCCGACGCCGCCCTCGTGCTCGCCACCTGTGATCCTGCGACCATGACCGGTCGCGTCGTGTACTCGCGCCCGTTCTTGACCGAGCTCGGCCGAACGGCCGAGAGATAACCGCCCGCAAGGCAACGAAGGAGAAGCGCCCGCATGCTCTCGCCGATGGACGACTACCCGCTGCACCAGATCGCCGAGCCGATCCGCAACGTCGGGACGAGCGACCGCAACTTCTACGATCGCTACTACTTCAACCTGCACGGGTGCAGCGACGAGCTGTTCCTGATCATCGGGATCGGCCAGTACCCCAACCTCGGCGTGCAGGACGCGTTCGCGTGCGTGCGCCGGGGCGACAAGCACCGCGTCGTGCGGGCGTCACGGGAGCTCGGCGACCGCATGGACACGAGCGTGGGACCGTTCCGGGTCGAGGTGATCGAAGGGCTGCAGAAGGTGCGCCTGGTGCTCGAGCCCACGGAGCACGGCATCGCCTGCGACCTGACATGGGAGGGCGCCATCCCCGCGTTCCTCGAGCCGCGCCAGTACATCCGCAAGTACGGGCGGGTCCTCTTCGACACCATGCGCTTCGCCCAGACCGGCTTGTGGTCGGGGACGCTCGAGGTGGGCGGGGAGCATTTCGACATCACGCCCGACCGGTGGTGGGGCACCCGCGACCGCTCGTGGGGCGTGCGCCCGGTCGGCGAAGCCGAGCATCCCGGGATCCGCCAGGGCGAGGGCCAGCTCGGCGGCATGTGGAACTACGCGCCGATGCAGTTCCCGGACTTCTCACTTCTCTACATCCTCAACGAGACCGACGACGGGGAGCGCCCGACGGAAGAGGCGGTGCGCATCTGGGCCGACCCGGCACGAGAGCCCGAATGGCTGGGCCGGCCCGAGTTCGAGCACACGCTCGTGCCCGGCACCCGGATGGTGTCGTCATCGGTGCTGTCGTTCCCGGAGGCGCCCGACGGCGGTTTCGACGTGAAGGTGACGCCGCTCACGCACGTCTTTCTCGCGGTCGGCACCGGGTACGGGTTGGAGGAGGACTGGCGCCACGGGATGTACCAGGGGCCGCTCGTCGTGCAGGGCGTCGAGCGCGACATGGACGAGCTCGAGAAGTGGGGGTGGTACGGCATCGTCGACCACGTCGCGCGCTTCGAGACCGGCGACACCACCGGCTTCGGCCTCCACGAGCACGGCTTCTTCGGCCCGTTCCGCAAGTACGGGTTGGAACGCGGCGACGACACCGCGCCGTAGCCCTCTCGATGCGTGCGTAGGGGGACTATTTGGACCCGAGCGCACGCACCTAGTTCTGCTGGGCCAACCCGAGGTAGGCGGCGTCGAGCTCTTCGGCGATCTGGTGGGGTGCGCCGACGAGCTGGATCGTGCCGTGCAGCATGATGGCGGCGGTCTCGGCCACGTCGAGCACCTCGTGCGCGAACTGCTCCACGATGAGGATCGACACGTCCTCGGCCGCGATGCGGGCCACGATCTCGTACAGCTCCTCGACGATGATTGGCGCCAAGCCCATCGACAGCTCGTCGAGCAGCAGCACCTTCGGGTTAGTCGTGAGCGCGCGAGCCATCGACAGCATCTGCTGCTCGCCGCCCGAGAGCGTCCCCGCGAGCTGCTTGCGCCGATCGCGCAGGCGCGGGAACCGCGTGAACGCCCGCTCCTCGAGCTCGCCCAGGTGCGGCCCGGTGTACGTCGCCATGCGCAGGTTCTCGGTGACGGTGAGGTTCGGGAAGATCCCGCGGCCTTCCGGGATGGCGCACACACCAGCGCGCGCGAGCGCGTCGGACGACTTGCCGCCGACTGACTCACCGAAGAGCAGCACCTCGCCCGAGCTCGGCGCGATCTGCCCGCTGGCGATCTTGAGCGCGGTCGACTTGCCGGCGCCATTGGGTCCGAGCAGGGCGAAGACCGATCCCGTCGGCACCGTGAGGCTCACGCCGTGCAGCACGTCGATGGTCCCGTACCCCGCGCTGACGTCGCGCAGCTCGAGCGCGGGTGGCCTGGCTTGGCGGGTGGCGTCGCCGTCGCTCGAGGCCGCGGCGGGCGCCTTCTGCGGGTGCTCCTCGGCCTCTCCGAGGTACGCCGCCCGCACGGTCTCGTCGGCTTGGACGTCGGTGGGGGTCCCGACGGAGATGATCCGGCCGAAGTCGAGGACGTGGATGCGTGCGCACGTGCCCATCACGAAGGCCATGTCGTGCTCGACCAGCAGCACCGCGAGCCCAGAGCCTGCGACCTCGCGCAGCAGCGTCCCGAGCGTCCCCGTCTCGGACTCGTTGAGACCCGCCGACGGCTCGTCGAGCAGGAGCACGCGTGGTTCGGTTGCGAGCGCGCGCCCGAGCTCCACCAGGCGGGCGGTGCCCGTGGGGAGCCGGTCGACGCGGTCGTCGGCGACGGCTCGGAGGCCGACGCGCTCGAGGATCTCGTCGGCGATCACACCCGGTGACCGTGACCGGTCGCGCGACCACCCGCGGCGCATCTCGGCCGCGACGAGCACGTTCTCGCGGGCCGTCAGGCTGCCGAAGGTCTCGAGGCGCTGGAACGTCCGGCCGATCCCGAGGCGGGCGCGCTGGTGCGGCTTGCGGCGCGTGATGTCGCGGCCGTCGAGCTCGACTCGCCCCGAGTTGGGGCCGAGCAGCCCCGTGACCACGTTGAAGAGCGTCGTCTTGCCCGCGCCGTTGGGACCGATCAGCCCCGTGACGTGACCGACGACGACGTCGATCGACACGTCGCTGAGCGCCTGGAGACCGCCGAAGCTGACGGACACCTGGGAGACATCGAGGAGCGCCATATCAGGTCGGCGCCTTCCAACTGACCCCGCTCTCGCGGGGCTCGCCCGCCGGTTCGGACGCCTTCCCCCCGCCCACACCGGCCGGCAGCGGCGCCGTGAGCGGCTCGCCCGGAGGCGCGCCGCGCGGTGGACCGCCCATCCCGATGCGCTGTCGCATCTCGGCCATGAAGGCGCGGCGCGCGTCCCCGCGCCAGGGCAGGAGCGGTGCGAGCGCGAACCCCAGCTCGACCGAGGCGCCGTTGGGCCGGAGTGCGACGTTGATCGCCAGCAGGCCTGGGCCGAGCCGCTCGAGCGCGGCGAGCCAGGAGGTCTGGAACGTGGCGTCGAGTATCAGGAACGCGCCGATGCCCATGAGGGCGCCACTGAAGGCGGCGATGGCACCACGTCGCCCGAGGCTGACGCGCAGCTCGGAGAACAGGATGATCGCGACAGTGAGGCCGACGATGACGCCGACCCAGACGAGCCACGACGTGTCGAAGTTCTCCTTCATCACGACGAACAGGATGTACGTGATGCCGCCGATGAGCGCACCGCTGACGGTCTCGACCCCTCCCACCACGACGAGCAGCACGATTGGGATCGCCAGCGGGCTCAAGAGTGCGAAGTCCTGGGTTGCCGCGGTGCCCCGCTGCATGCCGAGAAGCGCGCCGGCGAACCCGGCCATGGCCGCCGCCAGCCCGTAGACCGCGAGCTTCGTCGTGAAACGGTTCACGCCCAGCGTGGCGCACGCGGCTTCGCTATCGCGAAGCGCGATGAGCCGACGGCCGAACCGGCCCCGGCGTAACCACACGACGAACACCGCCATGACGCCGAAGATGGCGGTGACCAGCAGCAGGTAGGCGCGCTGGTCCGTGAATCGGTAACCGAACACCGAGAGACGGGCGACGCGCTTCGCCCCGTTGCCGAACACCTCGGGCTGGTCGAAGAACAGGGACTCGGCCATTCGGGCGAACGCCATGGACGCCAACGCGAGATACAACCCCTGGAGCCGCAACGCGGGGATCGTCATGAGGAACCCGAACGGGATCGCGAACGCGGCCGCCGCCACCAGGCCCACCGGGCTCCCGCTCCCGAACGGCGCCCACTGGTACATCGCGAACGCACCCGCACCGGCGAACGTGATCTGCGCCAGCGATACCTGACCGGCCCAGCCGGTGAGGGGCACGAGCGACAGCATCAGAATGGCGACCACGATCGCGAGCGTCACACGGTTGAGGTTGACCTCCCCCATGCCGCGCGTGATGAACCACACGCCGACGAACACGGCCGCCATGCCGAGCACCGTCTCCCAGATCTTCGGGACCCGTGGTTGGTGGAGCTTCGGGTCGGGCGGCGCTCTGCGCAGCGCGATGCGCGCCTGCGGCACCGCGAGCAGCGCGATGAACAGGAAGATCGTCGGGATCGCAAAGTTCGTCGTGGAGAAGCGGCCCGACCAGTCGAGGAAGTTCGTCTGGAACGTCACCACGACGCCCAGGAG
Source organism: Actinomycetota bacterium (assembly GCA_046727875.1). Classification (GTDB taxonomy): domain Bacteria; phylum Actinomycetota; class Acidimicrobiia; order IMCC26256; family JACDBD01; genus JALZAA01. Next base: position 6,037 of record JBKPDN010000047.1, read on the forward strand.
GATGCCGCCGAGGTAGGTAAGGGGGAGGCTCTTCAGGCGACCCACGATCGCGGCCGCAAACGCGTTGATGATCAGCAGCGTGAGCGCGTCGACCTGGAGGCCGAGCTCGGACACCAGCAGGATCCCCGAGACCGCCGCCATCGACGAGCCGATGGCCCACGCGAGCATCGACGCCGCCTCGGGACGCGCGCCGTGGAGGCCGGCCAGGTTGCGGTTGTCGACCACCGCCCGCATCGTCACGCCGATGCGAGTCCGGTAGAGGAGGAGACGCAGGAAGATCGCGATGGCCACCGCGGCGAGGATCGTGATGAAGCGGTGCCAGAGGACGAACGTGCTGCCGATCTCGAAGCCGCTGCTCCCGAAGAAGAAGTCGATCGAGCGCGACTCCGAGGTCGGGTTCCAGAGCGTGACCGCCAACCCCATCAAGGCGAACATCAGGCCGAGCGTGACGACGAGCTGGACGACGAGCGTCGAGTTGACGATGAACCGGATCAGGACCCGTTCGATGAGCGCCCCCAGCGCGGGCGCGATCACGAGGATGGTCAGGAACAACGCGATCGGCGCCGGGACCCCGCGGTTGACCCGCAGCTCCCAGTACACGAACGCCATGAACATGCCGATGGCGCCTTGGGCGAAGTTGAAGATGCCCGAGGTCGTGTACGTGACGACGATGCCGGACGCGGCGATTGCGTAGATCGAGCCGAGCGAGACGCCGACGATGAGCGTCGACAGCACGCTGTCCATGGTGATCGGGCGTCCTGACCACGACGTGACGACGACGATGACCAGGAAGACAAGGGCGCCGACGATGACCGCTGCCCGCTGCCTGCTCAGGTTCACGGCATTCTCCGCTCAGATAGACCGCGCCCGGGCGACGTCATCGCCCGGGCGCAGCGGACGCCTAGGTCTGATCGAGCTTGATCGTGGTCACGTTCTTGCTGTCGCAGTTCAGCGTGCCCTTGTCCTTCGGGAAGATGCGCACGTACTTCCCGTTCTTGATCTGCGTCAGCACGAAACAGCCGTTCAGCTTGTGAGCACCGACGTCGGTGGGCCCGAGCATGCCCTGGCCGCCGACATCGGCGGTGAAGTTGTGGATCTTCTTCGCCTCTTCGATGAACCGGGCCCGCGTGAGCCCGTTGTTCCCGTCGGCCTTCACGACGTTGTTGACGACGTCACGGAAGAAGAGCCCAGCCGTCCACGCCTGAGCGGCGAAGCCGTCCGCCTTGCTCTTCCCACCGATGGACTTCAGGAACGCATCGACCGACTTGTTCTGCTTCGCCTCCTCGAAGGGCACGAAGAACAGCGACGCGTACTGACCCTCCACATCGGCACCGCCCTCGCTCAGGAATTTGGCGTCGTAGCACTGCAGCGCGCAGTCCCAAACCTTCACGCTGCTGACGCCCTGGACCTTTGACTCCTTGCGCATCTGCACCGAGCTCTTGTAGTCGGAGATGCTCTGGGCGTACGTCGAGTTGTGCTGCTTGATCGATTGCGCGACGGGCGTGTAGTCGCTCTGTGTTGCCAGCGCCGAGATCTTGAAGAAGTCCTCGTCCTGCTTGACCCCGGCCTTCAAGTCCCCCGTCGCGACCGGCGTCGTCGCGGTGATCGTCGACTTGAGGTCGCTCGGGAGCACCCAGATGCCGTGCAGATCCTTGTTCTGCTTCTTGTAGTACAGGATCTGCCCCATCCGGGCCAAGTAGGTCTGCGGGTGCTGGTCCTTCGTGGCGCAGTCGAGCGCGCTCGCGATGATCGCGAACGAGATCTGCGAGCACTGATGCGCCACCTCTGTCTGGAGCGTGGGCACGTCCGGCAGGCCCGTCGCCTGCCCCACCTTGTCGACGCACTGCTCCAACGGCTCGACGTTGTTGAGGAACAGCGCACTCGTCCCGACGATCGCGAAGTCCTCCTGGCACGCCCGAATGACGGCGTTGCGGGCTTCGTCGGCGCTCAGCTTCGAGTCGATGAAGTCGACCTGGACGTTGCGGCCCGCGAGCTTGCCGTGGCCGTTGATGTACTTGGCGAAGGCCTGCACCCCGTTGACGATCCCCTGGAACAAGCCCGGACGGGCGGCGTTGTCCACGTCCGCGATCACGGCGATCCGGATCGTGTCGGCCGTGACCCCGATCTCGCTCTCGGGCGAGCCGCCCGGCTGGTTCTGCCGCGGCTCCGCCCCCGCCGCCGCCGGCAGCACCGCCCAGCCGGCACCGACCGCGACGGCCACGAACGCCCACAGGCTCCGCTTCACCGTTCCCCCCTCCGCCAGATGTCCGCCCCCCCGGGGAAGCCCCGGTGCGGGGCATTGTGTCCCGAATCGAAACGTGTTTCAAGACCGGGGGAGGCCGCCTATGGTGTCCGCAATGGCGAGCCCGGTGGCGGAGCGGGCCCCGGCGGGGGCGATCGACCTGCTCGACGGCGACCTCTACGCCGGTGATCCCGACCCGACGTACGCCTGGCTGCGCCGCCACGCCCCCGTCTACCGGGACGAGACCAATCACCTCTGGGGCATCTCCCGGTACCAGGACGTGGTGGCGATCGAGAAGGACCCGCCGACGTTCTGCTCGTCGGAGGGGTACCGACCGAACCTGCCCGCCGACGACTCCATGATCGGGAACGACGACCCCCGCCACAACGAGCGCCGGCGGCTCGTCGCCCGCCGCTTCACGCCCAAGGCCGTCGCCCGCCACGAGGACACCGTCCGCGAAACCGTGCGCGAGCTCGTCGACGCCGTCGCCGGCCGCGGCCACTGCGAGGTGGTCGAGGAGCTCGCCGCCCCGCTCCCGGCGATGGTCATCGGCCGGCTGCTCGGGTTCGACGACCATCTCTGGTCACGGGTGAAGCACTGGTCGGAGGCGACGATCGTGGCCGGAGGCGGCCCGCGGTACATGAACGACGGCGTAGTGGACGCGTTCGGCGACTACTGCGAGCACGCCGCCCGGCTCATCGAATCCCGGCAGACCGCGCCCGCCGACGACGTGATGTCGCTCTGGACCGAGGCCGAGGCGGCGGGGGTGCTGACGACCGATCAGATGCTCTCGGAGGGCCTGTTGCTCGTCGATGGCGGCGCCGAGACCACCCGCACCGTCATCACCGGCGCGGTGCTGGCGCTGCTCGAGCATCCCGACCAGTACCGGCGGCTGCTCGACGACGCGGCTCTGCTGCCCGTCGCCGTGGAGGAGTTCATCCGCTGGGTGACGCCGATCCTCAACATGCGCCGCACCGCCACCCGCGACACCGAGGTCGCCGGCACATCGGTGCAAGCAGGCGACGAGCTCCTGCTGATGTACCCGTCGGCCAACCGCGACGAGGACGTGTTCGACGCGCCGGAGCGGTTCGACGTCGGCCGCCAGCCCAACCCGCACGTCGCGTTCGGGTTCGGCACCCACTTCTGCCTCGGCGCCGCACTGGCGCGGCTCGAGATCCGGGTGATGTTCGAGGAGCTGCTCCCCCGGCTGCGTGACCTGCGCCTCGCGCCGGGCATCGCCCCCGAGCGCATCCCGAACGCCTTCGTGCGCGGGTTCCGCTCCCTGCACGTCGAGTTCACACCCGCCTAGCCGCGATGCCGACGATCGCCGAGCTCGTCCACGCCCGCGCCGCCGACGAGCACGCCGCCATCGTGTTCGAGGACCGTTCGTGGAGCTACTCCGAGTACGTCGCTGCGTGCGCCGAGCGTGCCGCGCTGCTGGGTGAGCTTCGGCGCCCGGGCCCCTTCCACGTCGGCGTCCTGCTCGACAACGTCCCCGAGTTCGCCATGTGGCTCGGCGCGGCGGCGGTCGCGGGCGCCGTCGTCGTCGGCATCAACCCGACCCGGCGAGGCGCCGAGCTGGCCCGCGACATTACCCACACCGAGTGCCAGCTGCTGGTGACCGAGAGGCGCCACGCTCCGCTCCTCGACGGGATCGACACCGGCGTCGGCCCGGACCGGACCTTCGACGTCGAGTCGTCCTCCTACGTCGAGGCGCTCGACCGCCACCGGGGAGCGGCGCTCCCCGAGGTCGAGGTCGCCGACTCCGACCTGTATCTGCTGTTGTTCACGTCGGGAACCTCGGGCGCGCCCAAGGCGTGCCTGTGCTCGCAGGGCCGGCTCGGCCGCATCGGCCGCACGCTCGCCGACATGGTCGAGCTTGGGCCAAACGACGTGTGCTACATCGCGATGCCGATGTTCCACTCGAACGCGCTGATGGCCGGGTGGGCGCCGGCGCTCGCAGGGGGCGCGACGAGCGCGCTGCGGCGCAAGTTCTCGGCGTCCGGCTTCCTGCCCGACGTGCGCAGGTTCGGCGTCACGTACTTCAACTACGTCGGCAAGCCGCTGTCGTACGTCCTCGCCACGCCGGAACAGCCCGACGACGCCGACAACTCGCTGCGGCTCGTGTTCGGGAACGAGGGCGCCGACCTCGACATCGAGCGCTTCTCGCGCCGCTTCGGTGTCCCCGTGATCGACTCGTACGGGTCGACCGAGGGCGGCGCCGTCGTACAGCGCACCCCGGACATGCCGCCGGGCGCGCTCGGCCGCGGTGGCGACGGTATGGCCGTGCTCGACCCCGAGACCGGCCACGAGCGACCGCCGGCGCGCTTCGACGCCGACGGTCGCCTGCTCAACCCCGACGAGGCCATCGGTGAGCTCGTGAACCGCCTCGGCGCCGCCGGCTTCGAGGGCTACTGGAAGAACGACGAGGCCAACACGGCACGCGTTCATGACGGGGTCTACTGGACGGGCGATCTCGCGTACCGCGACGAGCACGGCTACTTCTTCTTCGCGGGCCGCGACTACGACTGGCTGCGCGTCGACGGTGAGAACTTCGCCGCCGCCCCCGTCGAGCGCATCCTCGCCCGCCACCCCGACGTGGTGCTGGCCGCCGTGTACGCCGTGCCCGACCCCGACGTCGGCGACCGTGTCATGGCCGCGCTCCAGCTCCGGCCGGGCGCGACGTTCGAGCCCGACAGCTTCGGCGCCTTCCTCGCCGCCCAGCCCGACCTGGGCACGAAATGGACGCCGCGGTTCGTGCGCGTCGCCGCGACGTTGCCGGTGACCGAGACGAGCAAGGTCCTCAAGCGGGTGCTTCGACGCGACCGATGGGAGACCGACGACCCGGTGTGGTGGCAGCAGGAGAAGGGTGGGGCGTACCGGCGCCTGACCCCGGCTGACGTCGACGCGCTGCGGACAGAGTTCGCCGCGCGCGGCCGTCAGCCCGTGCTGGAGGCGACGTGAGCGACCGCATGCTCGAGGGCAGGGTCGCGATCGTCACGGGCGCCGGCCGCGGCATCGGCCGGGCCGAGGCCACGCGCCTCGCGGCATACGGCGCGCGCGTCGTCGTGAACGACGTCGGTGTCGCGACCGACGGCACCGAGACCGGCGAGACTCCGGCCGACGAGGCCGTCGCCGCGATCCATGACGGCGGCGGCGAGGCGATTCCCGACGCGCACGACATCTCGACACCGGAGGGCGGCGAGGCGCTCGTCCGGGTGGCACTCGACGCGTGGGACGGCGTCGACATCGTCGTGAACAACGCCGGCATCGGCCGCCCGCACATGGTCTTCAACCTCGAAGACGCCGATTGGGCCGACGTGCTGCGCGTCCATCTCACCGGGACCTTCTCCGTCAGCCGGCCCGCGTGCCGGTGGTGGCGTGCCGAGCACAAGGCGGGACGAGGCGGCTACGGCCGGCTCGTCAAC
>JBKPDN010000048.1:0-10737 GCA_046727875.1 Actinomycetota bacterium
CGGCTTCAATCCGTGCACCGAGATCGTCAGCGGCGTGTCGAACAGAGATGACGAGGGCGTCACGAGCAACTTCACGTTGCTACCGGCAGTGGGTGCACTACGAGCGATCTCGGCACCCATACCGAGTGAGCCCACCACGACAGCTAAGCCCACGATGCAGGGCGCGCGAACCATCCACGCCACGACCGAAGTCTCGCGCTCTGACCGAAGCCGGCGCGGTTCAGGTCTCGAGGCGCATAACCGGCCAGGTTCTCTGCTAATCCCTTGCTAATCCGCGCAGCGAGACGGGCCGGACGGGGCGGAAAGCATGGACGGCATTGGTCACGAGTGTCCTGCTCACCGGGCTGCAGCGAACGCAAACGCACTCGCTGGACGCGCCAACTCCGGCACGGATCAGAAGGTTGGGGGTTCGAGTCCCTCCGAGCGCGCTGGATCTGATCAGGCCCGGGCCGTGCTTCACCGCCCCGCCTCCCGGCCGCCGCGATCTGTCCCGACACCAAGGTGAGCTCACTCGGCGTGCTTCTTGCCGCCGATTGATCGCCAAGAGCAGGCCCGGCGGCGTCAACAACGCGTTAAGGCCATTGCTTGGCCCAACGTCTCCGGTTTACAAGGAACTGTGCACGCCGTTCTCGTGGTGGCGCTCACGTCCTTTGACGCGCGGCCGTCGACAACGTCGGCCGCTAAGAGCGAACGCGCATGGTGACGGAGCACCGGCGGAGCCACCTCGACGGACAACGTGGCGAGACGTGGGCCCGCGAGCTCGCGCAGCAGCACGCCGCCGACGTTGTGATAGCTGCATCGCTCTTCAAGCCGAATGCTCCGGGGAACTCGGAGCTGAGCTGGTCTGGGCTGCAAGCGCGGCAGGTGATGAAGGCCCGCGGCACCTACCTGGGTGAGAGAACGATCTTGGCGATCACACCCCTGGACGTCTACGCCGTCGAGATCTTGTTCCGGGGGTGGATCCGGCGCACGATTCGTCGATGGGCTCGCAGCGACCTTTTCGTGTCGACAATCACCACGCGGGGCCGCCCACCGAGTTCGAGATGGCCGGCGCTTCTCATCGCGAGTCGGGAGGGGCGGCAGCGAGCAGAGGTTCAAGCGTTGAACCGCGACGACGAAGCCGAGCGCGTCGGGCAACTGCTCCTCACAGGCAATTATGCCAACGGAAACCATGCCCGCTGACGAGTCACCCGGATTCGGGCCGCTCGCCGCCGGCTCGTCAGCGTTGGGACAATGGGTCTCTTGCTTCGGGCTGACGGGCTCCGTCATGACTGCTTCTCAGACGGGTAGGCGTTGGGGAAGCCTGCCCGCCACCCTCTTGCGGGTGGGAGGCGCGGTGGTCGCCGTCGCCGCGAGCACGGCGGCCCTCGCATCGCTCGGCGCGGATCTTGCTGTCGCCGTGTCGGTCCTTTTGCTCGTGACCTTTGGCATGGCGGTATTTGGCTACGCACCTGGACTGGCGGCCGCGGCGATGAGTTGTGGTGCGCTCACGTACTACTTCACGCCCCCAATTCATTCGTTTGCGGTTGACCGCACCGATGATCTCGTCGCGTTGCTCGTGTTTGTCGTGATTGCGACGGCCGTCGCGACGACGGTGGCTCGCCTCAACGAACTTCGCGGGCGTTCGGAGGTCGATGAGCAAGAGGCGCAATTGCGGTTGCGGTTCACGAACAGGTTGGCCACCGGAGCCGATCCGGGTCCGGTGCTCGAAGCTGCAATCCGTGAGCTCGTCGAGCTCTTCCAACTGACGTCCTGCGAGGTGGCGTCGGTCTATGGACACTTTCAAGTAGGAAGTGATGTGGCCGGCACCACTTCTTTGACGTTGTCGCAACGCGGATTGTCTCTCGTCCTCGAGCGCGCTCGAAGGTTCTCGCCGGTCGAGTCGAGCACGATCGCGGCTCTGGTCAGCAGTCTCGCGTCGGTCCTGGAGCGAGTACGTCTCGATGCGGAGGCGCGAGAGCTGCGCGTGCGTGGCGAGATCACGCGGTCCCGCACGGGGTTTCTCACGGCGATGACCCACGATCTTCGCACCCCGTTGGCGACGATCAAGACGAGCACCGGAGCGCTGTTGATGTCGGGTTCGCAACTGGACGCAGCCGGTCAACGAGAATTGCTCGAACTCGCCTACGCCGAGTCAGACCGGCTCGAGAGGCTGGTCCGGAACGTCTTGGAGATGAGTCGCATCCGTGCAGATGGACTCTCGCCTCAACCTGTCGCCCTGAGCGCTGCGGACGTCGTTCGCGCCGCCGCGAACCGACTCGGCGCTCTCGGGAACGCACGAGATATCGACCTCGACGTCGATGTCCGGACCCCGGCGCTGTGGGCCGACCCAGGGATGCTCGAACGGGTGATATCCAACCTGCTCGAGAACGCCCTCGTTCATGCCGGAGCGGACGGGCCCATCGAAATTCGTGTGCGTTCGCTCGATGCCATCGTCCAGATCCGCGTGGTGGACCACGGAAAGGGCGTAGCCGCGCAGGAGAGGGAACGGATCTTCGAGGAGTTCGTGCGCTTGGGCGACGGCCAATCCGGTCGCGGCACCGGTCTTGGTCTGGCGATCGTGCGCGCACTCGTCGAGGCCAACGGTGGACGCGTGTGGTACGAGGAGACGTCGGGAGGCGGGGCGACGTTCGTGCTCGCGCTCCCAGTGGCAGGTGAAGTGCAGCCATGAGCCGAGTCTTGCTCGTGGAGGACGACATCCCGCTGCGCCGCGCACTACGAGGAAGCTTGCTCACCGGCGGCTTCGACGTGCTGGAGACGGCCACCGGCGAAGAGGCGCTGGTGGTCGCATCGGTGGATCAGCCCGAGCTCGTCCTCTTGGACTTGATGTTGCCCGGTATCGACGGCATCGAGACTCTGCGCCATCTTCGGTCCTTCTCCACGGTGCCCATAGTGGTGATGACCGTCCGCGACGCGCTGGCCGACAAGGTCGCCGCCCTCGACGCGGGTGCCGACGACTACATCGTCAAGCCGTTCGAGCCCGAGGAGCTGCTGGCCCGGGTCCGGGCGAATCTCAGGCGCGCAAGCGACCGCGGATCCGAATCGACGGTTGTGCGGACCGGCGATGTGGAGATCGACCTTTCCCGTCGACAGGTCACCTGGCGTGGCGAACGAGTGAACCTCCGGCCTATCGAGATGCGGGTACTGGAGACCCTCGTCGCGAACCGGGGACGATTGCTGAGCCACGACGAGCTGCTCGCGGCGGCCTGGGACAAGCGACCCGCGAGCGGCCACCAGCGAATCCGCTTCGTGATCCTCCGGCTCCGTCGCAAGCTGCACGACGATGCCGCTCGCCCGCGCCTGGTCTTCACCGAGCCGGGTCTGGGATACCGATGGATCGCCGACGCCGAGGACGTCGAAGGTCTTTAGGCTTCCGACAGCAAGTCGTCAGAGAGAGCGTTTTCCCCGTTTTCGGGGTTATATATACGCCAGAGAGCCGCAAGGTTTCTGTAACCGTTCAGTGACCGTTCAGAGACCTGCTGGACCTGATCTTTCTTTAGCTTCCCCACGTCCGGCCTCGTCAGTCGACGCGCGCCGGGTTGACACCGACCTGACACGAGAGGGGAACCAATGGCGACGGACGCTGCCGCCTCGAGCGGCGGGGAGTTGACGAGAAGGCGGAGTCTCACGCCCACCGGCGTGACCGCGAGTCCAACGGCGTTCACCGCGCCGGACGCGTTCCTCTGGACGACCGTTCAGGTCCGCGAGGGGGGACTCGTCCTGTGAACACATTCCAGAAGCTCATCGCGATGACGGTGGTGACGCTCATCGCGCTGTTCGCGGTGGCGCACTTCAGTCACCATGCCGACCCCAGCGGGGTGAAGACAGGCGTCGCGGCCGACAATCCGGTCAACAACGGCGCACCGGTAAAGGTCCCACCTTCCCAGGTGGGCTTGAACAAGCTCGCGAACGCGACCGGCCATCTGGCCGTCTCCATCAACTTCGTGTGGCTGCTGATCACCGGCTTCCTCGTGCTGTTCATGCAGGTCGGGTTCGCGTTCTTAGTGACCGGTCTGACACGAGCAAAAAACGCCGGACACATGATGATGATGAACCTCTCGTCGTTCGTCATCGCGTTGCTCGTCTATTACGCGGTTGGCTTTGCATTCCAATTCGGCGGCGTTGCACCGATCGCGAACCTGGGCGGAACGTCGCCACTCGATGCCATCTTCGGCCATGGGAGCTCCGGCGTGATCGGCTTCCACGGCTTCTTCCTGCAGTCCGGGGGCAGCTATGACGTGGGCGTACTCGCGTTCTTCCTGTTCCAGGTTGTCTTCATGGAGACCGCGGGCTACATCATCATCGGAGCGATCGCCGAGCGCGTGAGCTTCGCCGGTTTCATCATCGCTGAGATGGTGCTCGCCGGGCTCATCTACCCGGTGTACGGCATGTGGATGTGGGGCGGCGGATGGCTCTCCCAGCTCGGCACCTCCCTGAACCTCGGCAACGGCGCCGTCGACTTCGCCGGCTCGGGCGTTGTCCACGCCACCGGAGGGTGGATAGCTCTTGCGTTGGCGATGATCCTCGGGCCCCGCATAGGGAAATACCGGCGGGACGGCACACCGAACGCGTTCCCAGGTCACAACCTCGGGTACGTGGTCATCGGGACGCTGGTGCTCACCTTCGGCTGGATGGGCTTCAACCCGGGCTCGACCTTTGGCGCCACCGACCTTCGGATCTCGGTGGTGGCCGTCAACACCTTGCTTGCAGCGTCAGCAGGCGCGGTGGTGGCGATGGCGTGGACGAACGCGAAATGGGGCAAGCCCGATATCTCGATGACCTGTAACGGCATGCTGGCGGGGTTGGTCGCGATCACCGCGCCGTGTGCCTTCGTGGCCCCGTACGCGGCCGTGATCATCGGGATCGTGGCCGGCTTCGTCGTCGTCTACGGCGTCCAGTTCCTCGACAGGCGGGCCAAGATCGACGACCCGTGCGGAGCGATCTCCGTGCACGGATTCGCCGGGCTCTGGGGCGTCCTATCTGTCGGGCTGTTCGCCGACGGGACGTATCCATCCCCCGCCGTCGGATGGAACGGGGTCAACCAGTCCGTGACGGGCTTGTTCCACGGCGGCGGTCTCGGTCAGCTCGGCGCGCAGATCATTGACGTCGGTGCGGGCTTCGCCTGGGCCTTCGGCGTGACCTTCGTGGTCTTCATGGTCGTGAAGCGATTCGTGAAGATCCGGGTGTCACCCGAAGTCGAGATCGCGGGGACCGACGAAGGTGAGTTCGGCCAGGTGTGCTACCCCGACTTCGTGCTCAAGACCGAGACGCACGCGGGAGTGCCTGCCGAATTCGGCGGGGAACCCGACACCGGGGTGCCGTCGACTGTGTCTACCGATCGCACCTGACGGGAGGGGCTCGTGAAAATCGTCGTCGCAATCATCAAGCCGTTCAAGCTCGAACCGGTCACCGACGCGCTGCGTGCGCTCGACGTCTCGGGAATCACGCTCTCCGAGGTGCGGGGGCACGGACGCCAGCGAGGCCACACCGAGGTGTACCGAGGCGCGGAGTACGAGGTCGCCTATCTGCCAAAGGTCCGCATCGAGGTGGTGGTCGACGACGCCGACGCCGAAAAGGTGGCGAATACCATCGTGGACGCGGCGCGAACCGGCAAGATCGGAGACGGCAAACTCTGGATTCAGCCAATCGAGAGCGTCATGCGGATCCGAACGGGGGAGGCCGGTCGGGACGCGCTCTGACCCCAAGGCTCGAGGCACTGCTCCGCGACTCGTCGTTGCGGGGCAGTGCCTTCGGCCGCGCCTACTCGACCCTGGCTGACGCGTGGCTGCAAGGGCTCGTCGAGGAGCGCGACGGTCTCGCGGTTCTCGCCGTTGGTGGGTACGGACGTCAGGAGCTCTGCCCCGGCAGCGACTTGGACGTCCTTCTCCTACACGACGAGAAACGCGACGTCGACGACATCGCGGACCGGCTCTGGTATCCGCTCTGGGACGCGGGGCTCCAACTCGACCACAGCGTGCGGACCGTGCCGGAAGCCGTCGCGGTAGCAACCCAGGACCTGAAAGGCGCGCTCGGGCTCCTCGACGCCCGAGTGGTGCTGGGCGATGCGGCCCTGGGCGAGTCGCTCATTGCAAGGGTTCGTGCAGATTGGCGTGAGCTGGCGACACGACGGCTTCCCGGCCTCGATGCGATGACGGCAGCCCGTCACGCCAATGCGGGTGAGGTGGCGTTCCTTCTCGAGCCGGACATCAAGGAAGGACACGGCGGACTCCGCGACGTGACGACGCTCGCTGCCATCGCAGTGGCCACCGACGTTGTCGAGCTCGAGGAGTCCGCTCGTCAGGCGCGTGACACGCTCCTCGACGTGCGCGTCGCGCTTCAGCGCATGACTGGACGACGATCGAACATTCTCGGTCTCGAACTCCAGGATGACGTCGCCCGAGAACTGGAAGACGCGGACGCAGACGTGCTGATGACCCGCGTCGCCGGGGCCGCTCGCACGATCATGTGGCAGACCGATGACGCGTGGCGCCGCGTTCGCTCCTGGATCACCGGCCCACCCCGGCGCACATCGGCCCGCCGCGACGTGGAGCTGGGGCACGGCGTCGTGCTCCGGGACGGCGAGATCGCCTTGGTGGATCCGCAACTCGCGGAGGACCGCGCCGCGCTCCCGCGCGTCGCCGCGGCCGCCGCGCACGCTGAGGTCCCGATCGCGCGCCTGACCCAGCGCCACCTCACCCTCGCCGCGCCGACCCTGGTCGAGCCGTGGCCCGGCGAAGCACGCGACGCCTTCATCGCCCTCCTCGGCGCCGGCGACCAAACGGTGACTGTGCTGGAGGCCCTGGACCAGCACGACCTCATCACGCGTCTGATCCCGGAGTGGGCGCCGGTGCGAAGCCGCGCCCAGCGCAACCCATTTCACCGCTTCACCGTCGACCGACACCTCATGGAGACTGCCGCCCGCGCCGGGTCGCTGACGCGATCGGTTGACCGACCGGACCTCCTCCTCGTGAGCGCCTTCCTGCACGACATCGGCAAGGGCTATCCCGGCGATCACACGGAGGCCGGCGTCCATCTGGTGCAGGTCATCGCAACCCGCATGGGGTTCGCACCGCCCGACGTCGAACTGCTGGCCCAGTTGGTCAGCCAGCACCTGCTGCTCCCGAAGATCGCGACGAGCCGCGACCTTGTCGACCCGGCGACCCTGCGCGCGGTCGCAGCTCAGGTTGGCACCATGAACACCCTCGAGACGCTCTACGCCCTCACCGAGGCGGACTCACTTGCCACCGGGCCCAGCGCGTGGTCACCGTGGCGGGCCAAGCTCGTCGCCGACCTCGTCGAAGGAGTGCGCGCCGTCCTCGGAGCCCGCACCCCGACGCCCCCGCCCCCGCCAATCGCGCCGCCGCCCGGTCCACCGCCCCCGCAGCCGCAGGTCGAAGCGCGCGGCGACACCGTGCGCGTCGTCGGCCGCGACCGGCCCGGGCTCTTCGCAGCGAGCGTGGGCCTGCTCTCCCTCCACGGTCAGGACGTACGGACCGCACGCGCTGCGTCCAGCGCGGATGTCGCAGTCGCCGAATTCGACGTGGAACCCGCGTTCGGCAAGGTGATCGACGGCGCCGAGATGGAAACAGAGCTCAGCGCGGCACTCGCCGGTCAACTGGACCTCGACGAACGACTCGACGAGCGAGCACGCGCCTATGGCCGACTCCGGACTGCCTCGACGGCGCGGCTGGAGCCCCACGTGATCGTCCACACCGATGAATCACCCGCCGCGGCCATTGTCGAGGTCCGAGCTGCCGACGGTGTTGGCGTGCTGTACCGGATCGCTCGGACGTTCGTGGAGCTCGGGCTCGACATCCGCCTCGCCAAGATCGCCACACTCGGCCACGAAGTCGTCGACACCTTCTACGTTGTCGAGGCCCAGACCGGTCGGCCACCGCGAGACGACATCGTCGCCGGGATCGAGCAGCGTGTCATCGCCGCGTTGCTCTAGAGGCCCGATTGCGCCGCACCCGCGAAGACGACGAAGAGCAGCGCCGCGTACAGCCACACTTCGCCAGGGGTGCTTATCCACCGTGATGGCGGACGCGCCGACGCCCAAGCGCGATTGAGCGCGCGTTCTCGAGCCCCTGCGATCAGCCATACCGCGACCGCCACGCCGATGCCCGCGGCGCAATAGCCGCCGGCCAGGTGGAGCCGCTGGATCGCGCCGACGTGGCACGCACCGGTGGCGTCCGTCACTGATGCCTGACTGCGCCCGAGTTCCACGATCGTGGTCGCGCACCCCAATGGTCTCTGGTTTCGTCCCGGCACCGCGAAGCCCGTCAGGAGAAAGTACAGAGGCAGCGCGGCGGCCAGAACGAAGGCCACAAGGACAACACGCTCGTAATACAGGCGGATGTCTCGACCCATGGCAATCCAACCCCGCGCCCTGTGGATCGATTTTAGGCGGCCGAGTCTCGAACTAGGTTGGCGGTCCGGGTCAGCCCGAGCGCGCTACTGCTGGAGCCAGGGGAGATCCGTCGCGGGATCGAAATCCTCGTCGATGAGGTCGAGGAACTCGGGGTCGAGGTCGACGCCCCACTCGGCCTCCGTCTTGCTCACATCCACCAACTTGTCGCACGGGACGAGCATCTCGGTGGACAGATCGGGCTCGGAGTCGTCGAACGGGAAGCGCAGTTCCGGATCAGGGTTCGAGGCACGGAGCGACACGCCGAGGTTGGCGGCATTGCGGTCGCGTTTGGTGAGCCACCAGCGCCCGCCCGGCTGCGTCGACCCGGTCGCGGGCGCGCCGAGGAACCGCCACTCGATGAAGCGCAGGATCGACGTGTGGTCGTAGACGGTGTGGTCGGCGAAGCCGGGCTGTGCGTACGGTGACGCCAGGAGCGTAGGAACGCGGAACCCCGTCTGACCGAAGTTGTCGTTGAGGTTGGGGCTGTAGCGGTCGTCGGCGAGCACGGGCGGCTTGACATGGTCGAAGAATCCGCCCCACTCGTCGTACGTGACGACGAACAGGCCTCGCTCCCAATGCGGTGACTGGACGAAGGCCCGGAAGACCTCCTGGAGAAAGCGCTGCCCGAGGCCGGCGTCACCCCACGGGTGGTCGTTCGTCCGGTTCTCGAGGCGGAACCCGGCATCGATGTACACGACGTTGGGCAGCTTCCCGGCGGCGGCATCTTCGAGGTAGTGGTCGCCTGATGCGATGAACGGCTTCATCCGTTTGCCGAAGTACAGCAGCGTCGGGAGGTCGTAGTAGTAGTAGCGGGCCGGAACTCCCGCGGCCGCCAGCCGCTGCCAGATGGTCTCCTGCGTACCATCGCCTGGCTTCACCCGCGCGTGTGCAATCTTGCGTCCCATCGACGTCGCGCTGTGGATGTATTCACGGTTGATCCATGTCGGACCGAGCAACGAGGCGTGGTAGTGGTCGCAGACCGTGAACCGCCGAGCCAAGGCGCCTTGGAACAGGATCTCGTCGGGCCCGAAGTAGCCCAGCGCGAACTCGTCGTTCCCCGTCCCCTCCGCGATGAACCCTTTGCGGAGCTGCACCCGGCCCGACCCCCAGCCGTGTCCGGGATCGCGATAGCCACACCCGCTGTACGGATCGAGGAACTTCCCTGACGCGACGAGAGGCTCCGTTTGCACGGCTGTGCCATTGGTGCGCTTGAACGTCATCTTCTGACGGCCGTCGGCTCGGAAGTCGGCGCCATACCGGCTGCGTCCTGCCTCGAGATACGCCTGGTCCTCCCCCAGCCACCCGAGGTAGTGGTCGAACGACCGGTTCTCCATCGTGACGACGACGATCGTGTCGATCGGCGCGTCCGAGGCCTGGAGGGCGAGCAAGCTGTCGGCGTCGGGTTGCTGGGCGACGATCAACGGGCGCGGCGACCGGGCGGCCCGCCCGGCGCTGGCGGAGCTGCCGCTACTACACGACGCCAGTGCCGAACCGCCGGCGACTACGGCGGCACCCGCGAGCGACCCGCGAAGAAATGCGCGTCGACTGAACTGCCCCTGCCCCTCAGTCATCGGAACAGGATGACACCGGACGCATTCCGTGTCACGTCACGTCGTGGAGGCAACACGGTCGCAAATCGCGCGCAGCGCGGTTGTCGCCGCGCACTCAGTCGTGAGTTCCGCTGAACGTTCGGTGAGTCGCCGCACTACCTGTTGACGCGCCGGCTCGAGCGCGCGGCCGCACTGTTGTGACAACCGACCGCACTGTCGCCGACATCTGCTGCATGGTCAGCTCAATGCATCCGTCGAGCGGTGGTCGAAACGCGTCGCCGGCCACTTGCCCGAGTCGACGGCGTCGAAGGTCCAGTCGGGCTGCTTCTCGCGCTGGCGCTCGTCGAGCACGGCGCGACCGTCCTCGATGTCGACGATCGCCGCGATCAGCTCGGGCGGGACCGGTCGGGCGTCGGCGTGGACGTGGGCGTGCATCGCGCCCGGGTGGAGCTGCTCGATGCTCTGCAGCACGAGCTGGTGCTGCAGCGCGAGGTTGCAGCGTGCGCTATCGGCCACGGTTCCGACGCGCTTGTCGACCTCGACGAGATCGAGCTCGTTGGCCTTGTCGCTGCACGTCCGCTCGAGCAGCGCGGCCAGCTCCAGGCCGTCCTGCTTGCACGGCACACATTGCCCGCACGACTCCACGGCCAGGAACCTCGACACCCCGGCCGCCACGGCCGCGAAGTCGGTGGTGTCGTCGAAGAGGATGAAGCCGCCCGTGCCCAAGCCGGCGCCGACGGCACGCATGCCCTCGTGGCTCACCGGGGCATCGAACCG
>JBKPDN010000049.1:0-3874 GCA_046727875.1 Actinomycetota bacterium
TTCGACGTCGTGATGAGCCGATCCACGCTGTCGAGGTTCGTCGACTCCGACGCCGCCTTCGGCGTCCTCGCGCGCGCACTGCGCGCCGGCGGTCGGCTCGCGTTCGTCAGTCCGGACGACCCCGAGCCCGCGCGCGCGGCCACGCGGCGGGCGGGGTTCCTCGAGCCGGTCGAACAGGTCGTGGACGGGACGACCTGGCTCGTGACCGACCGGACGCGCGGGTAGCGCTCCCGGTCACCTCGCGATCAGCTGGCGAGCAGCCAGCGGATGCCGGTGTCGGCCGACGGGTGCCGCAGGCGCGACAGGGCGCGGGCCTCGATCTGGCGGACGCGCTCGCGGCTCAGGTGGACGAGCTCGCCCACCTCGTCGGGCGTGCGCGGCTCGCCCCGGTCGAGCCCGAAGCGCAAGCTCAGGATGTGCCGCTCGCGCTCGTCGAGCACCGAGAGCAGCTTGTCGACCTCGGCCGGGAGCAGCGCCCGCGCCGCGGCGTCGAAGGGCGACTCGGCGCTGCGGTCCTGGACGAGGTCGCCGAGCTCCGTCTCGCCGTCCTCGCTGACCGGCTCCGACAGGGAGACGGGGTCGGGCGCGACGAGGAGCAACTCGGTCACCTTCTCCTCGGCGACGTCCAGCTCCTTTGCCAGCTCCGCGACCGTCGGCTCCCGCTCGAGCTCGGCCTCGAGCTGGGCCCGGACCCGGTGCAGGCGCAGCAGGTTGTCGCCGGCGTGGGCGGGCAGCCGGATCGTGCGCCCGGTGTTGGCGATGCCGCGCTGGATCGCCTGGCGGATCCACCAGGTGGCGTAGGTCGAGAACTTGAAGCCCTTGCGCCAGTCGAACTTCTCGACCGCGTGCATCAGGCCGAGGTTCCCCTCCTGCACCAGGTCGAGAAGGGGAAGCCCCGACGACTGGTACTTCTTGGCGATCGACACCACCAGCCGCAGGTTCGACTGGATGAACTCCCGCCGGGCGGCCTCGGCCCGCTGCACCTGCGCCTCGAGCTGGCGGCGCTCACTGCGCTTGATGCGGCCGGACTCGTCGAGCTGGGCGTGCGCGTCCCGGCCCGCGTCGATGTCCTGCGCGAGTCGGGCCTCGTCGTCCTTGGTGAGGAGCTCGTGCCGTCCGATCTCGTCGAGATAGACGCGGACGAGGTCCTCGTCGTGGCGCTCGGGGCGCCGTGTGACCTGGGTCACTCTCACCGTTCCTTCGTTGTCTCGTGAAATCTCTGCCCGGGGCGATTCTCCGTGCGATTCGCTGCTGGGAGTCGCCGGAGCCGGCGTTCGGGGGGCCGATCGCCGGGCGAATCGCAGCCGAGCACCCGTACAACCATCTCGTGTTCGGGCGTGTTCCGCCAGTCGATTAGTTCTCGACGACCCGACTCGCTTTGTATCCGGAGCGGGGGAGGGTCTCGCGCTCGAGAATCTCGACCCGGGCGTCGAGCCCGAGGTGGTCCCGGATCGCCGCCCGGCAGCGGTCCGCCAGCGCGCCGGCGTCGGTTGTCGCCGCCCCCGCTTCGACCCGCACCGCCAGCGGCCCGTTGGCGACGGGGTCTGGTCGCACGATCACGTACTCGAGAGACGGCTCCGCCGCCTCCGGAGCGCCCGCCCGCAGCGCCCGCTCGACCTCGGCGGCCTGGAACCGCACGCCCTGGGCGGCCAGCAGGTCCTTGAACCGGCCACCCCAGAACCCGCGGATCGTGGTCTCCCCGCACGGGCACGGCTCGCGGGTGATGGCGGCGGCCTCCTCGAGGTCGTAGCGCAGCAGGCCGTTGTCGCGGTCGAGGGTCGTCACGACGAGGTGCCCCCACTCGCCGTCGGGCACCTCGCGCCCGGTCTCGAGGTCGACGGCCTGGACGACGGCCCAATCCTCGGCGAGGTGCGCGCCCGGCCCCTGCCCGCACGTGCCGCCGAGGTACGCGTAGCACTCGAGCCCAGCGGACATCCGCGGTGAGCCCTTCCCCGGCGGGCCCATCGACGGGATCCGTAGTCCGAGGTCGTCGTGTGGGTCGAGGCCGAGCTTGGCCGCGACCTCGAAATAGCGCCCGAGCGAGAAGCCCACGAACGGGATGTCGGGCTTGAACCGCATCCACGCCCGCATGCCCTGCTCGGCCAGCTCGTCGGTGTCGGGCGGCGGCACCCAGATGTTGAGCAGGCCGAAGTACTCGTAGCTCCCGGACAGCATCACCCCGCCGCCGTATAGGTACGCGGGATGCGCGTGCGTCGCGCTCATGCCAGGCCGGAAGCCGAGCCGCCACCAGTTGCGCGCCGCCGACTCGTACTCCACCCAGATGTCGTGGCGGGTCCACAGCGTGACGGTCGGCGTACCGGTCGTGCCGGTCGACTGCCCGAGCCGGACGCATTCGCTCCGGGGCGTGAACCGGTAGTCGCCCCACGGCGGCTCCGCCGCTTCGGAGTCGCGCAGGTCCTGCTTCGTGGTCAGCGGGACGCGCGCGAGGTCGTCGACGCCGGCGACGTCGTCGGCGCGCGTGATGCCGGCGTCTTCGAGCGTGCGGCGGAACAGCGGGACGGGAGTGTCGAAGACCTTGCGGACGAGCGCGCGCACCCGCTTGTCCTGCACCCGGCGGCGCTGCTCGGTTGGCATCGTCTGCATCGCCGGATCCCAGTAGGGCTGGTCGGGATCGCGCGGGGCGGGACCGAGGCTCTCGGGTTGCGTGGGCATGCGGGTGCGATGTTACGGAGCGACCGCGTACTGCTGCTCCATCGGGGCGCCCGGCCCGAGCGAGCCACCCACAGGCGTCGCCTCCCCGCCGTTCACGTCGAGCAGCCACACCGTCCCGTCGCGCTCGAAGACCAGATGGCGGGCGTCGGGCAGCCAGCGGGGCGCGACGACGCCCTCGCCGGCCGTGGTGAGCTGGCGCGCGTCGCCGCCGTCGGGGTCCGCGACCCAGAGCTGGCGGCGCTCGGTCCGCACGTACGCCATCGCGCCCGTGCCGGACCACGCCGGGTCGGCGACCGCCTCGTCGGCGCCGGCGATCGCGTGACAGGCGGTGGTTCGCGTGCAGAGGAGCAGCGAGCGCGGGGCGCCGGCGGCGGGGGAATGGCCGTTGACGACGAGCAACCGGTCGCCGCCCCGCGACCACTGCACCCACGAGCGGCGCACCAGCGTGCTGGCGATCGGGACGACGCTGCCGCCGCCTGGAGACAGCAAGCCGAGCGTGGCGCCGTTGTCGGGTGCGGTCCACACGGCGATCGAGTCGACGCTGGGCGACCACCCCGCGAACAGCGGCCCGGACGCGGCGTCGGGATGGTCGACCGCGATCGGAACCGGCGCCTCGGGGCAGAGCGCCGGGCAGTCCTCCCCGTACGGGCCGGGAACCTCGAGCATGAACACCTGGGCCCGTGCGCCGGCGCCACGCGCAGTGTCGGACGGGACGGCGGACACGACGATGCGCCGTCCCAGTCCCGCCCACGCGAGGTCGCGCACGTGATACCCGGGAAGCAATGTCTCGCGGATGCTCGGGTCCTCGGCTCCGTAGAAGTTGATTCCGCCCTTCGCACGCTGCCGGATCACGGCGAGGGCCTGGCCGTCGGGCGCCCACTCCCACCGGGCCACGGAGCGGGCCACGCGGTGGAGCTCGCCGCCGTCGTGCTCCACGACCCACAGGTCGCCGTGCCGCTGGAAAGCGAGATAGGAGCTGTCGGGCGACCACGCCAAGCAACACGCCCCACCGGTCCCGTTCACCCGGCGCGGTGGGGTGCCCTTGCCGTCGAGCACGACCACGTGCCCGGCCGACACGTAGGCCAGCGGCGGCTGGTCCCGGTACGCCTCGGGTCGGGGCGCGGGAGCCGTCCCGGCGGCGGCCGCTGCGGGGGCGACGAGCGCCATCACCAGCGCCACGCCGACACCACCGAGCCGACCA